>JAHEMU010000163.1 GCA_024643485.1 Cytophagales bacterium | reverse complement strand
GCCTGATTTTCCAGCCATCATTTCTCCTATTAATGCGCCTAAAGCGGCAAATAATAAGAACCCAAACGGTGGGAAGATGAAAAATCCAATAACGAACCCTATTCCACACCCCCAAAGGCCATAAGAAGAACCACCCATTTTTTTCGCACCAATCATCGGCATAATAAAATCGACCGCAGTCACTAAGATAACAACGATTAGCCAAAAAATCAGAAAATCAGTTGTGAGGTTTACGGGGGTTAAAAAGTGCAGGATAAGAATGGCGATATAGCTAATCGGCGGACCAGGAAGTATAGGTATAAAACATCCAACGATGCCTACGAAACACAGTATTATTCCAATGATTTCCCAAACGATTTCCATTGGGGGATAAATTACTAAAATACGATAGGAAATAAAATTATATCGACTCTTCTATTTGCTAATCTACCCATATGTTCTTGATTGTCATATAAAGGTGAATCTTCGCCGAAATTTTTCAGATGGATAAGTTCCTCGGGAATTAAAATTTGAATCAGATACTCTCGAACCTTTTGCGATCGCATGGTGGACAGCCATTCATTGTATTCCTTACTTCCGATGTTATCGGTGTGACCGGAAATAACGATGGTATAATTTTCCAGTTTTTCAATAGCATCGAAAAAATCACTGACAGCCAATTGCTGATCTTCAGAAATACGATAGCTGCCCCCGCCGAAGTAAACACTTTTCCGCAAGAGTTGCTCCATTGGCGCATTGAGGAAATCCTGACCAAAAACGGTGGTCATTGATATGAAAAGAAAGAATATGGTAATTATGTGCCTCATATCTAGTGGTGAAAGAGCAATAATTTACAATATTTTCCTCACTTTTTCAAAAAAAGAAGGAGCCTCAAAATCTCCTTCTTTTTTTGATTTTTATTTGGAAAATCCAATGAGGTTAACCTTTACAAATCAATTAGTGGGAACTTTTGAGGCTCTTCTAAACCTAAACGTATTGAAGATATTAATTATCTATTGAGAATCCAACGGTTTTATTGTTATCAGATATTCTGAAATAAGCGCCGTCTGATAATTTGGATAAATCATATACTCTAGAGAATGCTTTAGAGGCAGTTTCCTGATGTAATAAGTTTGAGTACGCATCAAAGATTTTTACTACGGCAGCATCGTCATTGTTCAATACCACGCTTAATCGTACTCTTCCACTTTTATCTACTTTATATAAAGAAGCTTTCACACCCTCTTTAATAATGGGTTGATAGTTTACTGATTCTACTAGGGTACCATTGGCATCTGTGATTTCGAAGGTGTACATACCATAATCAAGCTTTTCAAAGTTAAAAGGAAGGATAAAACCATTGGTTTTGGCGATACTTTGACTGGCGATCATATCTCCTTCTTCGTTATAAATTTTAATTTTGATTTTAGATTCATCTGGACTTTGGAAATACAGTTTCAATAAATCCTGTGATTGTACCAAAGCTACAGTTGCTTTAGACGCGGGAAACGGTTCGATATTGGTATTCGCCATCACTGTGACAGACATTACCAATGCAGTAAGAAGTAGTGTTAAGTTTTTCATTTGAGTTTGTTTTTGACCTTGTCATTTATAACTACTTTCACGAGTTTTAGTTGTAAATATTTCTATCGTTTTTATAGTCGGTATAAATTATATATGTATGGTTGATATTAATGATTTGCGGTGAGAGAAATTTAACTTCAATGAAGGTGAACAAAAATATCAAAAAGAGTATTATATTGATATAAATGAAATTAGATATGAAAAATCCTTTTTTATCGGTGTTATTATCCACAATGTTCCTTCTAAATTTTCACAATAGTATGGCTACCGAACAAGCAAAAATTTCAAAAATAACCCTAGGAGCGGGATGCTTCTGGTGTGTTGAAGCAGTATTTGAAGAAGTTAAAGGAGTTAAAAAAGTAAGTAGTGGGTATATGGGAGGCTCAGTTAAAAACCCCACGTACCGGGAAGTATGCACGGGACAAACGGGTCATGCCGAAGTAATACAGCTGGAATATGATCCGTCGGTAATTTCATTATCCTCCATTTTGGAAATTTTTTGGATGACTCACGATCCCACCACGCTAAATCGTCAAGGCAATGATATAGGGCCACAATATCGATCTGTGATTTTCTATCATTCTGAAGATCAGAAAAAAACAGCGCAGCAACTATTGGAAAAGCTAAACAGTTCGGGGGCATTTATTTCACCTATAGTTACTGAAATTACTAAGGCTTCCGTTTATTATATTGCCGAGGATTACCATCAGGATTATTTTAGCTTGAACGGACAACAACCATATTGTCAGTATGTAATTCAGCCGAAGATGGAAAAATTCAGAAAGGTCTTTTCGGAGTATTTAAAAAACTAGCTTAAAATATTTCTATTAACCACTCAACCTAGAAGTAGGTGCATTTATCCAATCATATCACCATTGGATTAAAACTGGGCAACAAAAACCTCCCCTTTGCGTCTTACTAATTGACTACCAAGTGTAGTTTTCATACGTTAAGGTTTAGGTTAAAAAATAAAAAGGGGCAAACGAGCCCCTTTTTATTTTCATATACGGTAAAAAGTTAACCTTCCACCGAGTGTTCCGCCAATTCAGACACATCAATTCCATAAAAATACACCCGTTTTAAATTCCCCATACCATCGGTAATCGGAATAAATGAGCCTTTTATAGATCTATTATTACCATCTTTAGAGGCAATTAAGAAAATACCTTCTTCTTCATTACCTTCCTGCATAGCTTTCCACAGTTGTCTAAATTTATCGACCGAGCTATCTTCAGATTTTAGGAAAATTCTAAATGTCTCACCGAATACTTCCGCTGGTTTAAATTGAATTGCTTTGAGTAATCGTTCATTCGCATTTTCAATATTACCGTCACTATCCAATTCAATGGAGATTACAGATTGGTTTAATGCCAGCACCACATTTCTCGATTCCTGTTGCCCGCGTTCCATTTCTTCTTGTGTCGCTTGAAGTTCTTCCATGTTTTGTCTCATCTCCTCTTCCTGCGCCTTCATTTGCTCAGTCATCATTTGAGATTCATCCAAAAGCTCTTTTGTTTT
Source organism: Cytophagales bacterium (assembly GCA_024643485.1). Lineage (GTDB taxonomy): Bacteria > Bacteroidota > Bacteroidia > Cytophagales > Cyclobacteriaceae > JAHEMU01. The sequence continues at coordinate 3,226 of JAHEMU010000163.1, read as the reverse complement.
AGCCGTGATATTTACATTCGAAATAGTACTTGCAATACTTTCACCTAATTTAAGAATGAAATTTCGTCTATATTCCGGGATATCTTCAAATGCAGCTAACTCAACAATTCCGAATATTTCCTCGTTAATTTTAAGAGGCACAATGTACACACACGACGGGTTTGCATGCCCTAATCCAGAGGTTATATCAATGTATTCATCAGGTACGTCAGTCAGGAATATATCATCCCCTTCTTGCCAGGCTTGTCCAGCTAGGCCATCTCCTTTAAAAATCTCTTGATCCATGAATTTTTGCTTATCCCAAGCAAAACATGACATCAATTTCAAGCAATCCTCATTGTTTTTAGTTGATTTTGAAACTAAATACAATGCACCTTGATTAACCCCCATGTACTTAATTAAATTACGAAGTAGCTGGTCTGATAACACTTGAATATCATTACTATTATTTCTCAATATTTCAGCGAATTTTGCTACACCTTCGTTGAACCAAGACCTTCTTTTATCTTCCATTGCCACTTTCTCGAGGTTATCTCTCATTTCCAAAAGAGAATTACCCAACACATCTTCGTCACTGAGTGGTGTAAATGAAGCATTATAATTTCCATTACCAATTTCCTCAGAAAATTTACTGGTAGATTTGATTCCTTCTATTAAATGGGTCACAGATTTTGCCATATCACCCACTTCATCATCACTTGTTTTTAAATTATCTTTAGTGAAAATAATCCCCTTACTTAGCTGATCAATAATAAAGCGAACCTGGTTAATGGGGGTGGTTATATTATTTATTAAAAAATAAGCGCTACCGAAGGCAATTATTAAATTTATAAAAAACAGAATGAAGGTAATATTTTGTAAGGAACCCATCGAATTGGATATTTCCTTATCGAATTGATTTCTAACATCAATATAAGATTGGTTTACGTATCCGAGTTGATCAATTAACTGATCAATACTAGGAACAACTACCGATTCTAGTTTGTCGTCGACGGTGAATTTCACCATCGGATCTTCATAATCATCAAAAGTCGAGAGGGCAGCCATGATTTCGTCTTTCTGAATCGCCAAAATTCTGTCATAATCTTGAATGATTTGATCCATCGACTGCTTTAGGGAATCATTTTCCCAATTTATTGTTAATCCGATAAGTTCTTCCTTAAGTTTTGGGTACTCAATGTTGTGGAGAGAGATTAATTCCTCTTTATTTTCCACATTTGAAGGGAGATTCACCCAATTGGTAATCAACATTTTGGAACGGCTCACCAAGCTCATCAATTGATTAATTTTTTCACTGGAAGGCCGAACACTTTGGGAAGAATAGGTGATTAAATCGTTCACATTCGACCCTGTATTGAAAATAATCACGGTGTTGATGATAAAGAAAATAATGAGGAGCAAGAAGCTACCAAATATTTTTCTTCCAAGAGTAAATCTAAAATTCTTAAACATATCTATTACCTATGGTATGCGAGCAAAATCTTGTTGAATCCGAAGATACTTTCAAATTTGCACTTTTAAAAGGATATATTATCAAATTGATTGTGTTTTTTAACTTAAAATCAAGTTTGAATGTAATATTTGGGAATAGAAAGAAGGGGAATTATTTAATTTAATAACCCATCTATTCTTTAAAGCATAATTGCAAAACGAGCCAACTCTGAAGCAACCTTTAGATTTGCCTTCTCTACCGCTGCTCTGTTCAATTCAAAAGCCAATTTCCCTCCAGTGGTAGTCACGAAATTAATACAACTTCCTTTCATTGCGAGCCCCTCCTTTTCAGTCACCAATAAAGTTGACGACCCCGCCATTTTGGCAATTATCTGTTCTATTTCCTCTGATTTTTGAACAGGAATAAACAACATATTACATTTAGAAATTTGAGATACTGAACTAAACTCAGCAACTTTTATTTGCCGACCGGCAATATCTTTTTTTTCAGCCATGGTTCTAAGTAGGCCTGCAACGGGAGTATCTCCCACCACACCGATGACAAAATCTCCGGTTTTATAATCTGCGGGCCATTCAATATACTTTGCAATCGTATAAAAAAAGTACCCGTAAAGTGCCTGATTACTGTTTTGAGCATTAACTCTACTTGTAATACCGCACGTTAAAATTAAAATGATAATGACTAGCCTACTATACATATAATCAAATTAAATTTTTTTTCTACTAAAATACCATCATTCACAGTATTTTTTTCAAAAACCGTACCATCTCTCTATAATAATTGAATAAAAAGAATTTTATCTCCGCCCTGATATTCTTTACATTTGGAAAAAAAATAAAGAAAGTGAAAGACATCGTTATCATTGGAGGGGGAATTGTAGGACTTGCGACGGCATATCAGTTACTTCGAAAAAATAGTTCTCTATCATTAAGCATTATTGAAAAGGAAGGACAGGTAGCTGCCCACCAAACAGGTAATAATAGTGGTGTGATACACAGTGGTTTATATTACAAGCCTGGAAGTTTAAAGGCAACCAACTGTATCGAGGGCTATCATCAACTGATTGATTTCTGCGACGAACAAAATATTCCTTATGATTTATGTGGGAAGATTGTTGTCGCTACTAGCAAAGAGGAACTACCCTATCTAAAAACCCTTCAGGAGCGTGGAGCACAAAATGGGTTGGAGGGAATTAAAGAGCTGAATTCGGAAGAAATTAAGGAATATGAGCCTCATACAACAGGTGTAAAGGGATTATTTGTCCCTCAAACAGGTATTATTGATTATAAGGTGGTATCGATAAAACTTCGTGAGTTAATCACAAAAATGGGAGGCGAATTTCATTTTGGAGAAAAAGCGATTGATATAAAATTTGAAGGAAAGACCGCTATTGTAGTGACTGAAAAAGGCGAACACACCTGTAAAGTTGCGGTTAATTGCGGTGGTTTATACTCTGATAAAATTGCTCAATGGGCGATGGAAAAAATGGATATTCGCATTATTCCTTTCCGTGGTGAATATTATAAACTTAAAGAAGACAAGGAGTATTTAGTTAAAAGCCTAATTTACCCTGTACCTGATCCAAATTTCCCCTTTCTTGGCGTACATTTCACACGAATGATGAAGGGAGGCGTAGAAGCTGGACCGAATGCCGTTTTAGCTTTTAGTCGTGAGGGGTATAAAAAGTCTCAAATTCGTCCCGGTGAATTATTTGAATCACTCGCTTGGCCAGGCTTTCAAAAAGTAGCAAAAAAATATTGGAAGGTTGGAATG
>JAHEMU010000162.1 GCA_024643485.1 Cytophagales bacterium | reverse complement strand
AACTTTTGAAATAAATCTGGGTGCTAAAATCATCAATACATCAGATTTGAAATGGGATGCTGGCGTAACATTTACGACTACTGAACAAAGAATCGCTGAATTGCCAATAGCTCCTTTCCAATCAGGTCCTGATGGATTATGGTACATTAAAGAAGGTGAGCCTTATGGTGCAATTTATGGTTACGACTGGGTTCGTACAATGGATCAAATGGCAGGTCAACTTCCTGAAGGAACTACTATCGATGACTTCGAAGTGAATTCAGACGGTTATGTTGTTAGAGCGGGTACTCAAGGAACTACCAATGAATTACCTATAAGATTGAAAGATGAGTTAGGAAATTCTGCATTCGTACAAATCGGAGACGGTAATCCTGATTTTTATATGGGTATCAGAAATAATATCACTTATAAAGGTATCAATCTATATGTATTGCTTGATTGGAAACAAGGTGGCGATGTATATAACAGAAAAGCTCAGTGGTTAACTCGTGATGACAGAAATGGAATCATGGATATGGCTGACGTAGCGGTAGGTGAGAAAAAAGCGTTTGATTATTTCAAAGGATTCTACGATGTAAACAGTAACAACTCTTACTGGGTAGAGGATGCTTCTTATCTTAAAATACGTGAAGCTGCAATTGGGTATTCAATCCCTAAAAATATCTTAGATAATTTCGCTAATGGTGCAATCAAACGCGCTGATGTTAAAGTTATCGGTAGAAATTTAAAAACCTTTACTGGTTATTCAGGATATGACCCTGAAGTTGGATCAATCAGAAATCCATTTGATGGAACTGGTACTTATCCAAATTTCAGAAACTATGGTTTTTCAGTTTCACTTCAATTCTAAAATAAAAGACCATGAAAATATTTAAAAATAAAATTTTATATCTATTCGTTGGACTGACATTTTTGTTTAGCTGTGCCGAATTAGATACAGTAAATCCAAATAATGCCGACGTTGAAAGGGCTCTAGGAAATCCTTCGGATGTGAAAAACCTAGTAGGAGGTGCATTTAGTACCTGGTACCACGCTACACATGAATATAGTGGTGTTGGTTTAATGATGAATACCATGTCAGATAACCAAACATGTTCTTGGGGTAACCAAGCCATGCGAGACATGTCATGGGAACCAAGAAAAGCTTGGGATAATGCGCCTAACTATAGCTACGCTGGTACTACACGTTATACTTTTTATCAATTATATAGTGCGTTAGGATCAGCAAATACTGCCCTCAAATTAGTTGAAGATGGTATGTCTTTTGGTGAAGACGACTTTTTGGTATACTCTATGGCGAAATTTGTTCAAGGAATTTCTATTGGTTATTTAGGTCTTATTTTTGATCAAGCTTATATCGTAAATGAGTTCACTACAGACGCAGAAATTGGTAACCCTGTATTAGTGCCTTATGCTGATATGGTAGCAGAAGCAATTGTTTCATTGGACCAAGCTATCGCTATGGCTAACGGAAGTTCTTTTGTAGTTCCTGGTGGATGGGTAGGTGGAGAAGACCTTTCAAGTGCTCAATTCTCTGAAGTGATTAACACTTTTGCTGCTAGAATTTTATCTTATGCTCCGAGAAATGCAACTGAAAATGCTGCTGTAAATTGGGCAAAAGTAAAATCCTATGCTCAAAATGGTGTGAGCTTTGATTTTGCAATTGAAGGTGACGGTTATAATAACTGGTACAATGAGCATATGATCTACTCTGTTTACCCAGGTTGGGGAAGAACAGATATGAGAATAATTAATATGATGGATGCAGATCAACCTGAACATTGGACTGATGATGCAGCATTCCCTCATCCTCCAGCAACTGCACCAGCGAAACCAGGTGTTGATGCTAGGTTATATTCAGATTTTGGATACCACAGCTCTAACTGGTTCAGAACAGAACGTGGTTACTACCACTTCTCTAACTATAGCCATGACCGTTATGATTATTACATCGGTCCTTGGACAGGCACGTTACCTGAAATCTATAAGGTAGAAAATGATATGCTTTTAGCAGAAGCTGAAGCTCATACAGGTGGTGTAGCTGCCGCTGCAACGATTATTAATGCAGGAACACGTGTTTCAAGAGGAAACCTTGCTCCGGTTGCATCTAATATGGATGCAGTTATGGCTGGTATTCATCGTGAACGTCAAATCGAATTAATGAATACTGGTTTAGGAATTCAATTTTTTGAAATGCGTAAAAACGATTTATTGCAAAAAGGAACTCCTTTACACTTGCCTCTACCTGCTGCAATTCTAGAAATTTTGAACGCACCAAGACCTTTCTATACCTTTGGTGGTGTTGATAATGCAGATGGAATCAATGCTTCAAATGGCGGATGGCGTTAATTTTAAATTTTAAATTTTAAAATATGAAAATGTTAAAATATAAATATATCATAGCTCTATTCGTATCAGCACTCCTTTCTGGATGTTTTGCTGAAGAAGAGTTTGATTACAACTATTCAAGTTTTGTGCCTAGAGTACAAAATATGTCTGGACCTTCAGCAGCTATTGCAAATGGTTTTGGAGAAAGTAAATATTCTGTATTAACTAGAGGGGGGTCAACCTATGCTTGGACAGTAACTGGTGCTACAGCTACCGTTACTAATGATGCTCCAAACATTGTTACCATTGTATTTGCTGAATCAGCGGTTCCTTTAACAGCTACTGTTTCTGTTGTGGAAACGGCTGCAAATGGAAATGCTTCTGATCCTGCTGAAATTAGTGTGGAATTGGCAGCTTATTGCCCGTTGAACACTGCAGTTTATGTAGGAACTGCGGCAACTGTGAGTGATTCTAGAAGTTACACTACTGGTGTAACACTCGTCGCAGATGGAGCTTCTGGCTTAATCCTTGATGGTGTTATGGATGCTCAAGTAATTGGATCATGGGGTGAAACCTATGATGCTGGTGTAGGTAATGAAGGAAGTCTTAAGATAACCTTAAACGCAGATGGTACTGTTGTTATCCCTAATCAACATTTCGGCACAACTGAGAATGGTGCTTGGGAGTATTGGATGAGAGGAAGCGGTACGTATGATCAGTGTAATAAAACCTTAACACTTAGTTATACTTTTGGTGGACCAGACCAAGATGATTATTATACAAATGTTAGCTTAGTGATTGGAATGAATGCCCCTGGTGTTTAAACTTCAATTTGGTATAAAAAAAAAGCTCACGGTTTCGTGAGCTTTTTTTTTATACCAAATTGAAGTAATTTTTTTCCAATTCATTTTTTACCTTTGCAAAAAAAAACACCATGTCTCCAAAAGTTTATATCACTCGAAAAGAGCATTTTAATGCTGCACATAAACTGTTTAACCCAAAATGGAGTAAAGAGGAAAATGAACGAGTGTTCGGCCCCTGCGCAAATGAAAATTGGCATGGTCATAACTTCGACTTATTTGTGACAGTAGCAGGTACTCCTAACCCGGATACCGGGTTTGTGATGGACTTTAAACAACTTGGGAAACTTATCAAAAGTGAAATTATTGATAGGGTAGACCATAAAAATTTAAATATGGATGTGGATTTTCTAAAGGATAAAATGCCAACCTGTGAAGTTTTTATTATTGAAATCTGGAATATTCTAGCTCCTCTTATAACTAAAATTCAACCTAATGCATCGTTGCATTATTTGAAATTGGTGGAAACTCCTGGAAATTTTGCCGAATATTACGGTGAGTCACTATGAAGTTATTCTTTATTGCAGGCGAGCGTTCAGGCGATTTACATTCAAGTAATTTAATTCGATCACTTAGCGAAAAATCTTCATTTTCATTCTCCGGTTTTGGCGGTGATGAAATGAAAAATGCCGGCTGCGATATTATCGCTCATTATCGCGATTTCTCTGTAATGGGTTTCGTGGAAGTGGTGAAACAATACAGTAAAATCAAAAAGTATTTACAGTTTGCCAAAGAATCAATTATTGCAGATAAACCGTCAGCCGTTGTGCTCGTTGATTTTGGTGGGTTTAATTTGAAAATCGCAAAATTTGCCAAAAAAGAGAATATCCCAGTTATCTTTTATATTTCCCCTAAAGTTTGGGCTTGGAATACAGGTCGAACAAAAAAGCTAAAAAAATACATCGACCACATGATGGTTATTCTTCCTTTCGAAAAGGGTTTTTTCAGAGAGTGGGATTGGAAGGTAGAATATGTAGGTAATCCAGTAAAGGATGCTTTGGTTCATGTTAAGTCTAATATCCAAAATCTACCAAAAGAGGTTTTTACTTTCCCTGCTTCATATAAATTGGAAAAAATGGTGGCTTTACTGCCCGGTAGTAGAAATCAGGAAGTTGAAGGGATTAAACCTTTGTTTTTGGATTTGATAAAGTCGAATCCTAAGAATGGGTTTCTGTTGGCTGCTGTCGATAATCTTAATAAAGAATTATATAAGGAATTTGATAGTTTGCCGAATGTAAAAGTAGTGTACAATCAAACATATGAATTACTCCTTCATTCAGATGTCGCGGTGGTAACTTCAGGTACAGCCACTCTGGAAACTGCTTTATTAAACATCCCTCAAGTAGTGGTTTATAAGACTTCCTTTCTGTCTTATCACATTGCTAAAAATCTAATTAAGGTTCCCTATATCTCGCTTGTAAACCTGATAACTAATAAAGAGACGGTAAAGGAATTAATTCAGGATCAAGCTTCTCTTGAAAATTTAAATAGCGAATTAAGTGATTTGATGTATAATTCAGTCCGACGTGAAAAAGTGTTGAATGAATATAATGAAATGAACCAATTGTTAGGTGCTGAAAAAGCGTCAGAAATGGCCGCTCAAAGTATTGTGAAGTTTTTAAATATTAAAAACTAAGCAACTTTTAAATTACTAAACTTCGATCGGTTAAATTTCTCTTCCGCATACGCCCTAGTGATTACCAATTTTTCTTTTTCAGGCATAGATGGTAATTCAAACATTGCATCATTTACAATGGCTTCACATATAGAGCGCAATCCTCTAGCTCCTAGTTTGAATTCAATGGCTTTATCTACAATGAAATCAATGGCACCTGGCTTAAAATCAACAGTAATGCCTTCCATTTCGAACAACTTTTTATACTGTTTAACTAGTGCGTTTTTAGGCTTTAAAAGGATGTTTTTAAGGGTTTCAGCATCCAAAGGATTTAATTGAGTAATCACTGGAAGACGTCCAATTAACTCTGGAATTAAACCGAATTCTTTTAAATCTTGAGCATTTATATAGCGAAGGAAATTATCTTCATCGGCTTCTACCTTCCCCTTTTTAGAAGATGAGAATCCCAAAGGTTGAGTATTAAGCCGTTTTCCAATTATTTTTGTTATTCCATCGAACGCACCTCCACAAACAAACAATATATTTTCTGTATTTACAGAAATCATTTTTTGATCAGGGTGTTTTCGCCCTCCCTGTGGAGGAACATTTACAACGGTACCTTCTAATAACTTTAGAAGAGCTTGTTGTACTCCCTCACCACTTACATCTCGAGTAATGGATGGGTTGTCTGATTTTCGAGCGATCTTGTCTATTTCATCAATATATACAATCCCTCTTTCCGCTGATTGAACGTTATAATCTGCGGCTTGCAACAAGCGAGTGAGAATACTTTCAACATCTTCGCCAACATAACCTGCTTCAGTAAGTACCGTTGCGTCAGCAATACAGAATGGAACTTGTAATATTTTCGCTAAAGTTCGTGCTAAATAGGTTTTACCAGTACCAGTTTCTCCTACCATGATAATATTTGATTTTTCAATCGTAACATCATCATCTGCACTTGGCTGCATCAATCGTTTATAATGATTGTAAACAGCGACTGAAATAACGCGTTTTGCATCGTCTTGGCCAACAACATATTCATCTAGGAATTTCTTCATGTCGACCGGCTTGATCAAATTAAATTTCGGAAGATTTTTATCTTCTTGCTTTGTTTTTTGATCTTCTTGATGGATTTGATATGCCTGAGTTATACACTTATCGCAGATATGTGCATGTATACCAGAAATCATTAAATCAACCTCCTTCTTATTTCTCCCGCAAAATGAGCACGTTACTTCAGCCAAAATATTATTTTTTACGTTCTAAAACTTCATCAATTAGTCCGTATTCTTTCGCTTCCATGGCTCTTAACCAATAATCGCGATCAGAATCTCTTTCAATTTTGTCGTAATCAACACCACTGTGTTTTGATAGAATTTGATACAAATCCTTTTTAACCTCTAAAGTCTGACGAAGAGAAATTTCCATGTCAGATGCTTGGCCTTGCATAGAACTCATCGGTTGGTGAATCATCACTCGCGCATGAGGCAATCCCGCCCTTTTACCAGGTGCGCCAGAGGCTAATAATACTGCCGCCATTGATGCCGCTAATCCCGTG
>JAHEMU010000161.1 GCA_024643485.1 Cytophagales bacterium | reverse complement strand
GGTTCCATCAAGTGGATCAATAATCCAATTCCACTCATTACTCTTTGTTCCCGTGCCTTCTTCTGCAATAAATCCATAATTGAGGTCTAACGCTCCTAATCCCTCCACTAGCCGCCTTTCAGCCTCTTTATCAACATAGGATACCAAATCACTATATCCTCCTTTAAACTCTACGCTATTCTTGCTGAAGTGAGTAGCCTCTTCTCTTATGAATGAACCTACTGATTTTACAATGTCTATAACTCGATGAAGCATCTACAAAAAATTCTATTTGACTTGATCATTCCCTGCCAAAACAACCACTATTTCCCCTTTTACAGTTCTACTTTCAAATGACGCTAGGGCTTCTTGAACCGTTCCCCTGAAATTTTCTTCATGGAGCTTTGTCAATTCTCTGGATATACAAAGGTTTCGGTCTAACCCACAGAACTCACCCAGCTCATGTAATAACTTCACTAACCGATGTGGAGATTCATACAAAATGGTGGTGTCCTTCTCCAATGCTATGGCCTTCAATTTTGTTTGTCTTCCTTTCTTATGTGGGAGGAATCCTTCAAAAATGAATCGGGTTGAGGGGAACCCACTGTTTACAAGTGCAGGTACAAATGCCGTTGCGCCTGGTAAACATTCTACTTTGATGCTGTGTTGCAAACAGGCCCTAACCAACAAAAAACCAGGGTCTGATATAGCGGGGGTCCCGGCATCACTGACCAATGCCATCACAACTCCAGCCTTGAGTTCCTCAATGATCTTATCCAACACCTTATGCTCGTTGTGGATATGAAAGGAGGACATGGGCTTGTTAATGTCGTAGTGCTTAAGCAATTTCCCTGATGTGCGGGTGTCTTCAGCTAAAACCCGATCCACTTCCTTCAAAATCCGAAGGGCTCGAAGGGTGATATCTTCAAGATTTCCAATGGGTGTGGGAACTATATAAAGTGAAGTGGGTTCCATTGTGAATCAGGAATTTACTTAATCAATCCAATCAATTATCCCTCAAGGTAATAAATTAATTGTTGTCTTTTATAATGAAATTATCTCGCCAATTTTATGGACTTCCTGATAGTAGCCAATGACTTCATCACTCGACCTCGCCATAATGCTCACCGTAACACTAATGTAGGTTCCTTTGGAAGATGGCCGCTCTTTAAAAGAATGGTTGGGGAACTTAGATTTAACTTCCCCAACCTTGCTTTTTGGACTAATAAACTTGAATGTGTATAGGGCAGGCCACTGATAAGCATTGTCTAGCTTCTCTTTGAATGACCTTACACTTTCGTCCATTGTATTAATATACTTTGTATCTCAAATCCTTAATATCCGCATCTTTTTCAATCAAATCATTGATTCTTGAATCACGAATATTATTTCTCAATGTAGTTAGTACTCCTAAGGTAAATGCTGAATAATCTGCTACTTCTGGAGCAATTGTTTTATTCATCATCTTAGCAATAAACACTCCGTTGTCTGTTTTGAAAGGAGATGAAGTTTCGCCATTCTTTAATGAGAATATTTTCCCTACTGCTATTGGATCGTCTCCTACAGTTGGTAAATTATTCGAAAATAATTTCAAATCTGAACTGGTATAAACTTGTGCGCCTTCACCGTAATTGTCAGCAATTTCTTGAAGTGTACCAGTGGCACCATTCAATTTAGCCATGATCTTATCGGCTTTCAATTGCTTTCTTAACTCGACTTTAATTAAATCTTTAACTGGATATATCTCAGTGCCTTTAACTACTTTTTTGCTTTCAAGTGGTCGATAACCTGCTGCTATTTCATCTGTTAAAACCGCTACTACGTAGTGATCGTTAACTTCATAAATTTCACTCACTTTACCCACTTTTCCATCTCTAAAAGCCCATTGAACCATCGATCTTGCATTTCCTAAAACACCGCCAACCGATTGGCTCATCGATTTAAGGTCAGATGCAGCAGCTACTTGAAATCCTTGTGCGGCAGCATTTTCTTCAAAAGATTTAACATCCTTGCTTGAACTTCTAAATAAGTCCGCCTGACGATAGATTCCGTCAATAGTTGAATTTGATGGTACAACCGCTCTTTCGATTGAAGCTACCGCATACATTCTATTTGTTTTGGTTTCCATCACTTCAACAATATGATAACCTGCTGCAGATTCCAATACTCTAGGAATTACTCCTTTTGCAGTCTGTGCAAAAATAGTTTCTACAATTTCTTTATCATCGTCTGAAGTGCTTAGATCATTTATCCAACCTAAATCTCCACCATAATTTTTTGTCTGAGTATCGTCACTATACTGACGGGCCATGATTTGGAAATTACTTCCACTGGTAATCATTCCCAATACTTCTTCAGCCTCCGCTTTTGCTGCGTCGTTAGATGCTTCTGAATCACTTGATTTTCTAAACAAGATGTGTCGAACGTTAGAATAATAAGTGGTGTCATTGTAAATTTTATTCACTTTGTACAATCGGTAGATATCACCTTCCAAATAAGGTCCGTAGGTACGGCCAGCTACTAAGCTATCCAACTGTGCTTGTAACACAAATGGAATATCTCCTTTGTGAAATCTTCCATAAGGAATTCCAGATTCTTCTGTATTGATATATGCAAATGCTGAATCATCCGCTGCAGAAATAAATTCCTTTTTCAAATCAGCTAACTCATCTAAAATATCTGTAGTATCCTGAGAGGATGCTTGAATTGGAAGAGCAATATATTCTAACGATTTTGAATCTTCAATTTTGAAATCATTCTTATGAGAATTGTAATAATCCTTGATCATCGACTCGGTGATACTTGAATTTACCGCAGTATCTGACATTGAATAGTAAGGAATATACAAATATTCAGTTTCCGCTACATCACTTTGAGAATGGTATGAAAACATACCTTCCGCAGTAGTAGTAAACGTAGACTTAATAATTAAATTCTCGTATTTAATACGCTCTCTTGCAGGAACGATTGCTGGATAAATCACTGACCAAAAAGTTTGAGTATATACGTCTGGCGCATTTGGATTACTCAACACTTGGTTTAACGCATTTCTATCCAAAGTTCCATTTGGCGAAAAGAACGAGGCAACGGTTGGGTCGATGTTAGCACCATTCAACATATCTAGAAGCTCAGCTTCCGATACTTGAATACCTACCTTATCGTATTGCTCAGCAAACGCATATTTACCGATCAACCATCTCCAAGCAGCATCATTAATGGTAAATCGATCCGCGTCAGAGGGTTGCCTGTTGGTGTATAACCTGAACATGCTTTCCTGAAACTGCAACTGATCTTGATACTCTTGATTAGATATTTTTTCTCCATTTATTTCTCCCACATGGTTTTCACCTAGAAGAAATGAACTTCCACTACCTAATAAATCATTCAATGTGAACGAAATGATGGCTGCTGCCACCAAAAATGTAACGAATTTTCCCGCTTTATTTCGCAGGGTGTTTATCAACGCCATAACCTTACTTTCTTTTAAAGAGCCGCAAATTTAAACAGATACCTAGTAAAATCAAATGTTATTTTGTGTATCCGAAAATAATTAATAAGAATCGGGGTCATTTAAACTGACTTTTAAGGTGCCAACACGTGTGTGATGAACGGTCTGAACCTCAATTGTGAGCTGTTTAAGGCTTATTTTGTCCCCTTTTTCTGGAATATTTTCTTTTATAGCCACAACAAAACCCCCAAGGGTGTCATAATCACCTTCAGGTAAGTTCCATCCATATTTTTCATTGATATAGTCAATTTCTAAACGAGCACTTAACAAAAATGTATTTTCTGTTAACTGTGTTTCTATTAATTCTTCATCGTCGTGCTCGTCTTGTATCTCACCAAATATCTCTTCTATAATGTCCTCCATACTCACCACGCCCGATGTGCCTCCGTATTCATCCACCACCAAAGCCAAACTTTTTCTCTCAGCAATAAATTGAACCATCAACTCATTAGCGAGCAATGTTTCTGGAACGATCACAATAGGGGTGGTGATCGCCTGTATGTCCTTTGGTTTTTTAAATAACTCAATGGCATGGCAATACCCAATAACATTGTCGATGCTTTCCTTATATACTAATATCTTGGAATGACCCGATTCGATAAATGTCTTATTAAGCTCTTCTATGCCATCTTCTAAATCAACCGCAGAAATTTCGGTGCGAGGAATCATGCAATCCCGAACTTTAACAGTCTTGAATTCCAACGCATTATTTAAAATTTTGGTATCAATATCCACTCGCCCACCTTTTGAATCTTTATTATCGATCATCGATTTTACGAAATTATTCAAATCAACCATTCCGTAAATGGGCTTGTCCTCGCGGTACTCCATTCCAATGAGCCTAAGGGAAAGTTTTGAAAGGGTAATGACGATTAGCATGGGCACGTACAAAATCCAATACATTATCACCAATGGAAAGGAGAATATCCTCATCATTGATGTTGGATTGATCATGAACAAACTTTTTGGAATAAATTCAGCTAGTAATAATACAATAAGAGTGGAAGCTATGGTCTGAAATAAGAAAAAATTCAAATCCTGTGAAAAGAATTCATACGACCAACTCAAAAAAACAGGTTGTAGAAATTCGGTCATAAACATCCCAAATAAAACCAAGGCGGCTGTATTTCCGACTAAGGTAACTCCCATAAAATGAGAAGGAGCTTTAATAAAATAAGATAAAAAACGCCCAGCAAATGGGATACGCTTTGAAAGTAATTCCAATTGCAACTTATCCGACCTAACAAATGCAATTTCAATTCCGGAAAAAAAGGCGCTAAACCCTAGGGTAAGCAAAATATTGAAAATCAATCCTGTATCAAATTCCATTGATTATGAAGCTTTTTTGTCAGACCCTGATTCCCTTTTTCTCATATTGTAATATAGCAACAATCCGATTGATATCATATATAACCAGTAGGATTCAAAAAACCCGTAGGTCATTGATTGATGTAATGCGATGAAAAAAAATCCAACGGCCACTGCAAATATTAAACTGTTTACTAATTTCATTCTACTTCAAATTCCCCGGTTGGGTTTTTAATTTCATATTCCGTAAAGGTCTGATTGGATTCAAAGCCTGTTCCATAACTCACTTCATTTCCCAAACGTATGGTGACAAATTTATTGGTATATATTTTATCTTGTGAAGGTTTCCAATATAACTCTTCACTGTTCAATTGCTGATTTCTAGTTTCACTTACTACCACTACATCCCCTTGCGCAAGCCACTCATCCTGCTCACTGGTATAATAGGCATAATTGGCTTTTAAAGTGGTGGATATTTTACCGAATTCATCAAAAAATTCGAGATACAAGCCTTTCGGGAATTCTCGATCACCACTTTTAAACTCATGCAGCTCTGCGGCTCTTAACTTGACTTTCTTTATGGTCTCTTCCGAATAATACATCTCAATATTATCCGCTATTCTCAATGGGCCTTCGTAGCTTTCCATTTCCGAAACTTTGGTTTCAGGTTCTGTGCAACTTGCTAGGCTTAACATGATAAAAGAAATGCAAATAAGTATTCTCACTACTGATATTTTCAGCAAAATTAATGGATTAATTTAGATTTGTCGAAGTTATTCCAATCATTCCGTCTATCAATAGGTGAATAGAGGAAGTTGATTTCACGACTTCTTTAGGTAGAATACGGCGGTAATTACCCTTTAATCCAAATAAATTCATGTTGGAGTCGGAAGATTTATCAACAAAAACAATTACACTTCCCTCTGCATTCGCCATCCACTTTTCGACTAATACCTGTCCTCTTTCTCCTATTTTAACTACAAAAGGCACTGTTGTTTGTGGAGATTTACTGGAGTTTGAACTAAATTTTGTAGCATTTCCCACTACGACAAACCCGGAAGAAAGATCCATCATATCTACAAAATCTCCTGCATAATTTATTTCCTGTTTCCACATTACATCCCCTAATCCATTAACTCCTAAAACAGTAGTATTCTGCAATGTAGTGATGTCATTATTCGATGGCTTACCCCTGAAGACAAACACAAAATTATTACTTTCTTCGTTGTAATGCACCAGCTTAGGGAAGTCCTTCATTCCTTCCAAAGTAATGACCATCTTTTGCCCACCAGATTCGTTCAGGTAAACAAAGGAATTCTTGGTTTTATTTTCACTATTAAGCGAATGAATTACCACGGCCACACCTTCTCTAGTTAAGGTCATTGCTCCCGGATAATTAAATGTAGGCCCCTCGATGCTATCCACAGAATATGCTACTTCATTCAACCACTCAATTCGCCCTCCTCTCAATTTATAAATAAAGGAATGAAGTGTCCCGGCCTTCTTTTCAACTACACCAGCAGCATATATCGAACCGTCTTCATTTTCATTTCTGTGAGTCACATAATAGGTATTACCTACCAATTTTTCAGGAATTCCAGTGATGTAGGCGGGGAGTTTGCTCTTCTTGTAAATAACTACCAAG
>JAHEMU010000160.1 GCA_024643485.1 Cytophagales bacterium | reverse complement strand
GAAATCAATTGAATTTCAAAACCCACAAACCACCGCAGACCTCCTTTCGAATTCCGGAAAAGTGTTTGTTCAAAAAAGTCAACTTGGAGGTGGAAGTCCTATGATTCGAGGGTTTTCGGCGAACTCCTTGTTGATTGTCGTAGATGGAATCCGAATGAATAATGCCATTTTCCGGGCAGGTAATTTGCAAAATGTAATTAATGTCGATCCTCAAATGATCGAGGAATCTGAAGTCCTTTTTGGGCCTGGATCCGTCATTTATGGGTCTGATGCCCTAGGTGGAGTGATGGATTTTCACACCAAAAGTGGCTTGTTTTCTGATTCTAGCTTTTGGTCAGGAAAAGTGATGTCTAGATATTCTTCGGCATCTAATGAAAAAACAGCGGGAGTATCCCTTAGTTATAACAGCAAACGTTTTAATTGGATAGGGAATTTCTCCTACACCTCGCTTGGTGACTTGAAAACCGGAAAGAAATACGATCCCGATTATCCATTATTTGGGCAACGACTCGAGTACGTTGAATCCATTGATGGAGTAGATCAAGTTATTCAAAATTCAAAACCTTGGATTCAGGTAGGTTCTGCTTATCATTTGTTAAACTTTAATTCTAAGTTTAAGTTTCTGATCGCTCCGGAAACTACCCTTGAATACGCCACTTATTATAGCACCTCATCAGATATCCCCCGTTATGACCGTTTAATTGAATACCGAAATGGTCAATTGAGATACGGAAATTGGTACTACGGACCTCAAGAATGGCTCAGAAACAACCTTTCACTCACCTCAACTAACAAGTCAGGCCTATTCGATGAAAGCTCTGTTATTCTTGCGCATCAGTATTTTGAGGAAAGTCGACATACGCGTTCATTCGGGTCAAGTAACTTGACACACCGTCTCGACCGAGTAAATAGTTTTCATTTCAATCTTGATTTCAACAAAGAACTCACAAATGGAAATACGCTTTATTATGGATTGGAAAACAACTTCAATCAAGTAGTATCGACTGCCAGAACAGAAAACATCCTTACGAATACTTTTTCACCTGCTTCGACCAGATATCCCGATGGAGGTAGCTCTCAGTTTAATTCGGCAGCCTATATTTCATGGAAAAATCGAATCAATGAACAATGGATTTCCACTATAGGATTTCGATACAATATCACCCATTTAGAAGCAAAGTTTATTGATAAGTCTTTCTATGACTTTCCATATAACTCACTTTTACTTAACGACAATGATTGGAATGGCAGCGCAGGCATCGTTTATTTACCAAACGAATTGTCCAAGATATCGATAAATGCTTCATCTGGTTTTAGATCTCCAAACATTGATGATGTAGGCAAATTATTCGATAGTGAACCGGGTTTTATCATCGTTCCGAACCCTGATTTAACCTCCGAAAAGGTATATAACCTTGATTTTTCAATTCGTCAAAAGCTTGGACAAATGGCGATCATAGAATTGACAGCTTTCCGATCATGGATTTCCGATTTAATGGTGAGAAGGGATTTTCAATTCAACGGACAGGATTATATATTATATGAAGGCGTATCTAGTCGGGTGCAGGCCTTGGTGAACGATGATTGGGGAACACTTTATGGCGGAAATGTTTACTTGAATGTGCGGTTCAATCAATACTTGAGCCTTAATTCAAGTATCACATTAACAAAAGGAAGTGATTCTGAAGGATTTAACATTCGACATGCACCTCCACTTTTTGGCTCAACCTCTCTAAAATGGGCAAAATCTAAATGGACATTGGAAACTTATTCCCAGTACAACGGCGCAATTGCGTATGCTGATTTAGCTCCAAGTGAACAAAATAAACCACATCTTTATTCCCCTAAAGGTAGTGTTGCGTGGGTAACTTATAATTTCAGATCAACCTATCAAATCCACGAAAATTGGTTACTTTCAGCCGGTGTTGAAAACATTACCAACCTGCACTACCGACCTTATAGCAGCGGCATAAGTGCCCCAGGAATAAATGGAATTGTTAGTTTAACTATTAAATTTTAGACATGAGTATTCAAGCACATTTCTTGGCACAAAGCATTCGGTATATTCAAATGAATCCAACTCGGATAAAAAATTGTATCGACCGACTTTCAGAAGATCAAATTTGGAAGCAGCCAAATGAATCGTCCAATAGTATTGCTAACTTGATGTTGCATTTGGAAGGAAATATACGACAGTATATTGTATCTGGATTGGGGGATCAAGCCGATGTAAGGGAGCGTTCCTTGGAATTCAGTTCGCGAAGTACCTATAAATCTGAACAGATTTTTGATAAATTATCTCAAACTATTGAAGCGGCTTGTTTGGTAATTTCAAAGCTCGACGACCAGCAACTCGATAGAATGTATTCTATTCAAGGGTTTGAATTATCTGGAGTAGAGGTAGTCCTTCACGTCACAGAGCACCTCTCCTACCACACTGGGCAAATTGCATTGTTAACCAAGATGTACTTAAACCAAGACCTGGGATTTTACGCAGGCCTTGATTTAGATATCACAAAATAAATCTTAACCTTTTGAATTGGTATGCTCTTCAAGATCTTTTAGCCAAGTTCCCACCATGGTTAAATCGTGTTTAATATCTTTAAGTTTATTGATTGCCTGAATTTCTTTCTTATGAACAATAAAATCTTTCACCTCATCCATTGCGGTTAGGCAATGTGAATAATGATATAAAATTTCCTGTAACCTCTGTTTTTCAGCTTGTTGAGCAATCATGATCGTAGTGATTAAGTGAATATTTAATTATGTGAAAGTAAGTTAAGAAATGACACACAAATACTCAACCAAAAACACGTATTTATCGGGATGTTTTTTATCAGTTTTATTAATGAGTTGAATCATTCACTATGTTAATTCATATGAGTAACGTTGGAAAGATTTCCATCATATTTTATGGTTTCCACGCCAAATCGATTCAAAAAATCAACTCCTTCGTCTATGGAAAGCCCTTTATACTGAGCGTAGGAATTTAAATAAACTACTCTTTTGATCCCCATGGTATAGATGATTCTGGCGCAAGCAATACAAGGAGAAAGAGTAACATAAATGGTCCCCCCTTCTACGGAAGTCTTATTTTTAACCGCAAATAATATAGCATTATGCTCAGCGTGAATGGCGAGTGAACAGGAACCTTTTGAATCTTTGCTACAACCATGCTCTCCAAATTCTTCGTCGCAGTTATGCGTACCCGAAGGCGGACCATTATAACCCACTGAAATGATTCTGGTATCTTTGGCTAAGACAGCTCCAACATGGCGTTTCACACAGTGTGATCGCTTTGCTAAGTTTACCGCAAGCTCCATATATATATCATCAAATGCAGGTCTTTCCATTGTGTTTGTTTTTTTTACATTGTAAATTAATACGACAAAAATGTGAAATAAATACTTCTTTTTTTTAACTTACCATTTGATTTTTATAATTTTATCTTTGATTTAGATAGGTCCAATGAAAAAATTATTGCTAATACTATTTGTTTCTATTCTTTTTGCTGAAACTCTTTCTGCACAAAGTTTTTTCAATAACCGGCATAACCGTCGTTTTATGGCTATTGCTGGAGGTGGTACTAGCACCTATTTTGGTGATTTAAAAGGAGATAATATATTTTTCGATCCAACCCCTAACTTTTCAACAGGTCTGGAATTTGGATTAAATAGTCAAGTTACCATTCGTTCTGAGTTTCTTTGGTATAGGCTTACGGGTTCTGATGCTGTTTCGCAACTTCCTGCAACTGTAACTAGAAATTTATCTTTTGTGGCAAATAATACGGAAGTGAGTACTGTTGTGATTTATAATTTAATTAGAGGAGGTACTCGATATTATCAACGACAAATTGTTACTCCTTATGTATTTACTGGAACAGGATTTACTATTCATAGACCTAAGGCAGAGTACAATGGTAAAACATACGGTTTACGCAAGTATCAAACAGAAGGTGTTAAATATTCCCCTGTCGCATTAGTAATACCTATGGGTGGTGGACTTAAATTTATGGTAAGTCCCTCTATGAACATCATTGCTGAAATAGGCTATAGAAAAACATTTACTGATTATCTAGATGATGTATCCTCACGATATATTGACCCTTCTAACTTTACTGACCCAATCGCCCTTGCACTGCAAGATCGCGCTCCAGAAATTGGTGAAGAACCTAGAAACCCAGGCGGTGTAAGAGGGAATCCAGACCGAAACGATGCTTACGCTGTGTATAGCATTAAAATGGAGTATTTTATCCCTGCTGAGATTTTAAGTGTTGATAAAATTAGAAAACGTCCTCCGGGAACTCGTCCTACAAAACGAGCTCCTAACAGAAAGGGATTTAAATTATTTGGTGGCCGGTAATATCTTACTTCGCACTTCACCAAAACCAATTTTATATTTAGCATGTTGAGCATATCCTGAAATGATTACTTCATCGTGATCATTAATAAATATGCGTTCACTACCATCTGCTAGTTTAATAGGTTTCGTCCCTTTCCAAGCCAATTCAAGCATACTGCCGTACGAATCCGGAGTAGGACCACTAATTGTCCCTGATGCATACATATCACCGGTTTCAATATTGCATCCATTCACCGAGTGATGTGCCAATTGCTGCGCCATATTCCAATACATATGTTTAAAATTAGTATTTGAAATTACCGTATTGGGGCCCTTTTCGGGTTGAATAGCCGCAGAAAGCTGTATATCAAAATTACGTTTTCCCTTGAATTGCAAATATGGCAACACCGGAGGATCCTGTACCGGTCCTTGTACTCGGAATGGTTCGAGGGCATCGAGTGTTACCACCCATGGCGACACACTTGAAGAAAAGTTTTTGGCTAAGAATGGACCAAGAGGAACGTATTCCCAAACTTGAACATCTCGTGCGCTCCAATCGTTAAATAGTACCATCCCTACAATCATATCCTCGGCATCAGCTACTGTGACAGACTCCCCTTGAACGGTATCTCCACAAGTTATAAATGCCATTTCTAATTCAAAATCAAGTCTTTTTGTAGGCCCAAAAACCGGCATCTCTTGATCAGGCGCCTTTGTTTGACCTTTAGGTCTTATAACGGGAGTGCCGGAAACAACGATTGAACTAGCTCTTCCATGATACCCAACTGGCAAATGCTTCCAATTGGGTAATAATGCATTCGCAGGATCTCGAAACATGATTCCCACATTCGTGGCATGTTCAATACTGCTATAAAAATCAGTATAATTTTGAACGTAAACAGGGAGCAGCATCTCCACCTCTTTCATGTCGATCAAAGCCATTTCAACTGCAATTGAATTATTTCTCAATTCCGGATTATCATGTCGCAGTAAATTCGACACTTTATTGCGCACCTCTCTTACTCGTTTTTTTCCTAAGCGAAAAAAGTCGTTTAAAGAAGCTTGGTTAAAAAGACCTTGAGGTAGTCCCAAATCGTCTAAAAATCCATTATTATTCAAATAAGTTAAATCCAACACCTTATTCCCTATAGCAACGCATGCACCTGGGTTCAAATATTTTGTTTTGAAAATTCCAAATGGCAAATTCTGTATTGGGAAATGTGAGTCTTCAGGAACATTTACCCAGCTTTTCAATTCAGGGTTATTTGCAGCTATATTCATCTCAATTATAGTATCTTTCTATGTTCAATTTTCTATATTGTACAAGTTATAAAATGACAAAGATTTATGAGAATACTTTTAGGGATTTTTGCACTTTTACTTTCCTTTGGTTGCTCTACACAAGAAAATAATGTAACGCCGCCTAATATAATATACATTTTAGCCGATGATTTAGGCTATGGTGACATTGGGTTAAATGGCCAAAATAAAATCGAAACTCCAAATATCGATCAACTGGGTCGAGAAGGCATTCAATTTTCACAACATTACTCCGGTTCAGCCGTATGCGCGCCGTCAAGAAGTGTTTTTCTTTCAGGTCTACACAGTGGTCATACTTTTGTACGTGGCAACCACGAATGGGGTGAACGCGGTGAAGTTTGGAATTTTGAAAAGGCGTCTTCCGATCCCAATCTTGAAGGTCAATACCCAATGCCTGATAGCACCTATACCCTTGCCCAAATGTTGCGTGAAGCGGGTTACCACACTGGGATGGTTGGAAAGTGGGGATTAGGGGGGCCTTTGAGCAACAGCATTCCTACAAAAATGGGTTTTGAATATTTTTACGGTTATAATTGCCAACGACAAGCTCACTCCTACTATCCAACCCACTTATGGGAAAATGAAAATAGAGTGGTACTCAATAATCGCATCGTCGCCCCTGGCACCCCTTTAGATTCCACCGCTGATCCGTTAAATGAAGCTAGCTATTCGAATTATACCCTCACAGATTACGCTCCTGAAATGATGCATCAAAAAGCGCTTGATTTTATTGATAACAATAAAGACCAACCATTTTTCTTGTATTATGCCTCACCAATCCCTCATG
>JAHEMU010000159.1 GCA_024643485.1 Cytophagales bacterium | reverse complement strand
CTTTTACCTTGTAAATAATAAACGCTCTCCCATTTTGTCGTCTATGATTTGTCCATTATCCCAAACCATATGTCCGTTTACCCAGGTATTTTCGATGGTATGACTGAAAGTAGTGCCTTCAAATGGGCTCCAACCACATTGATAAAGGATATTCTCTTTCGTAACCTTGGTGGAAACATTTGGGTTTACTAGTACTAAATCGGCATAATATCCTTCTCTAATAAATCCTCTGCGGTCAATTTCAAATAGCTTAGCTGGCTGATGACTCATTTTATTCACCACCAATGGAAGGTCAAATATTCCTTTTTTCACATATTCTAACATTGCGGGAATGGCATGTTGAACCAAGGGTCCTCCAGATGGAGCTTGGAAGTAACTCCCTGATTTTTCTTCAAAGGTATGTGGAGCGTGGTCAGTAGCAATGACATCTATTTTTCCTGATTTTACCGCCTCAATGATGGCTTCTTTGTCTGCCTTCGATTTAACTGCAGGATTCCATTTGATGAATGCACCTTTCTCTTCGTATGACCGGTCGTCAAACCATAAATGGTGAATGCATGCTTCCGCTGTAATACGTTTTTCGCTTAAGGGTTTAATTTCGAATAATTCAAGCTCCTTTGCAGTACTGATATGTAAGATATGCAATCGAGAACCATGCTTTTTTGCAAGATTAACGGCGAATGACGAAGAGATATAACACGCTTCGGCCGACCGTATTTTGGGATGTGCGCTGAAGGGCACTTTTTCCCCGTATTTTTCACGATATATTTCGGTATTATGTCGAATGGTAGCCTCGTCTTCACAATGCGTAGCTATAAGCATGGGTGTTTTGCTGAAAATTCCTTCTAAAACAGATTCATTATCAACAAGCATATTCCCAGTACTGCTTCCCATAAATATTTTAACTCCGCAAACATTGGATGGATCAGTCTTTAGAACCTCTTCGATATTATCATTACTGGCACCCATAAAAAATGAATAGTTAGCAACGGAGGTCTTGGAAGCAATGAGATATTTATCCGCAAGTAGTTCCTGGGTAAGAGTATTTGGAACTGTATTGGGCATTTCCATAAAAGAAGTAATTCCCCCAGCAACCGCCGCTCTTGATTCAGTGGCAATTGTCGCCTTGTGGGTAAGGCCCGGCTCCCTAAAATGAACCTGATCATCTATGGCTCCAGGAAGTAGATATTTACCTTTCCCGTCGATTATTTTTTCGTTGGGTAAAGCTGTTAAATCCTTGCCAATCTTTTCAATGAAAGCATTTTTTATTCGAAGGTCCGATTGAATAATTTTTCCTTCATTTACTATTTGAACGTTTTTGATGAGCATATCTAAAAGTGTTAACGTAATGCGAATATAGGCAACAATTGATAAATTTCGACTAAAAAATTACATATGAGAGGTATAATTGACTATCTTAAAAAGATATCAATATTTTTTTAGTTCATTTACATAAACCTTTCTGTTTGATTTGGGTTTATATATATAATGGTAATTGATAAACATGTCGAATAGTTCAATCAAAACACAAACGATCAGTAGAAAAAGAGCTCAGGAAATTTTAGAAGAAATGACTGACTCTGATAGCTTGTTGAGGCACGCGAGAAGTGTTGAACTTGTCATGGCTGCCTATGCAGCTCATTTAGGTGATGACATGGAAAAGTGGTCGATTACGGGTCTGTTACACGATGCGGATTATGAAAAATATCCGGATGAACACCCAAATATAATCGTGAAAATGCTTAGGGATATGGGAGAAAATGACATTGCTTATGCCATTTCTGCTCATTATACCAAGTGGGGAAATCCGTGTATTTCCAATTTAGATAAATTATTACTCGCCTGTGATGAACTCACAGGTTTCGTTATTGCTTGCTGCCAAGTACGCCCAGATGGAATCAATTCTCTTACTCCGAAATCTGTTATCAAAAAGCTTAAATCAAAAGGGTTCGCCGCCAAAGTAGACCGAGATGAAGTATATTTTGGAACAGAGCAAGCTGGGCTAGATTTATCGGAGCACATCGCCTTTATCATCAATGTCCTTAGTAACCATCAGGAAGAATTACTGATCGGTTAATTTATGGAATTTTCAACTTGATGCATCTTAACCCTGTAATCCAATGGAAAATAGGGAACATTTAAGTAAATTAACATTAAATAGAAGTAAGATGAAAAAGGGATTAATTCTTTATATGCTTTGGGCTATGGCATTCAACAGCATGGCTCAATCTACAACAACAAAAACTGCAAAATCAGAAATCGCCGAGGTAAAGGTGTACCCCAGAGGTGCTCAGATTGTTCGAAAAGCACAATTGCGTCTGCCAGCCGGGGAATCTAAATGGTTATTTCAAGGGCTTCCATCCTCAATTGATGGAAACAGTGTACAAATTAAAGGAACAGGTGATTTTACCTTGATGGGAGTGAATTACTCGTTAAACTATCTCTCAAAATCTCCGCGGTCTGTGTCATTAGACAGCCTACAATCATTGCTTAAAAAAGCACAATATGATTTAAATACCTCTTTGGCTCAATCTGAAATCCTTGTCGAAGAGCTCAGTCTATTAAATGCTAATAAAGATTTAGGAGGACCTAATGGTACGGATATAAACTCCCTTAAAATAGCCATGCAATATTATCGTACAGAATTGGTGCGGATTAAAAATAGCCAACTGACCGAAAAGGACAAACAAGACGCTTTTAGGATACAAATCAATGATCTTCAGCGACAATTAAATGTAATTAATAATCAACGTGATCAACCATCAGGTGAAGTGGAAATAACGGTGAGAGCGCCTCGAACGGTAGATGTTCGGTTATCATTATCGTACTTTACTTATAATGCCGGATGGACCCCTTCGTATGATGTTCGAGTAGTCTCTGTAAAGGAATCTATAAAACTAGTTTATAAGGCAAGCGTATATCAAAGTACAGGAGAAAATTGGGATCAAGTTAAACTTTCATTTAGTTCAGCCACTCCTACGCAAGGAGGCACCGCTCCATCCATTCAGCCATGGTATTTACGGCCAATTGAACCGGAACCTATAAGTAGAGTTAGGAGTTATGCAAAATCAGAAGCACAGGCCCCTATGGCAGCGAGGGCTATGGCAGACGATATAGATGAAATGATGGAAGAAGAAAAAATCATGGTGTCAGAAGTAAGGCAGAATCAGACCAGCGTTGATTTTATTGTACCTGTGCCATATTCGGTTAAATCAAATGGTAAATCTACCCTCATAGATTTGAACGAATACGAGGTGCCAGCGATTTTTGAATATTTTGCGGTTCCTAAATTGGATAAAGATGCCTTTCTATTGGCTAGGGTATACGATTGGGATCAATATTCTCTTTTGCCAGGGCCTATGAATCTGTATTTTGAAGAAGGTTATGTGGGCAAATCAATGTTGAATCCGGGGGTTTCAGATGATACACTCAATTTATCTTTAGGTCGAGACAAAAGCATTGTAATTGAACGGACCAAAGTGGCTGATTTTTCAAAAAGAAAAGCAATAGGAATGAATGTAGTTGAATCGAGAGGCTATGAAATCGAAATACGAAATACGAAAAAACAAGACATTCAAATAACATTTTATGATCAGCTTCCTATTTCAGGAAGTAGTGAAATTGAGGTGAGAACACTTAAAGTGGGCGATGCCGACTTTAATGCTGCTACCGG
Source organism: Cytophagales bacterium (assembly GCA_024643485.1). GTDB lineage: Bacteria > Bacteroidota > Bacteroidia > Cytophagales > Cyclobacteriaceae > JAHEMU01. Next base: position 2,800 of record JAHEMU010000159.1, on the reverse strand, counting down.
TGTGCTGAAATGGAACGAAAAAATCCCAACACAATCGAGTCAAAAGTGGTCATTTCAGTTTGAAGTGAGATATCCCAAGAAATTGAAAATTCAATTAGATTGATGATTTCAGAGGGGGTAGGTCGTTGTAACCTTCCCCCTTTTTTATACTTTTGATATATGAATAAAATCAAAAAGAAGCTTTTATTTACCTACCGTTATCTCACGGCACATAAACGTGAAAAACCTGATTTTCTGATTATTGGAGCACAAAAATCGGGAACAACTTCCCTTCATTATTATTTATCACAACACCCCCAACTCTTCATGCCCCCAACTAAGGAGTTGCATTTTTTTGATGTAAAGTATTATAAAGGCGTTCGTCATTATTTAAAATACTTCCTTTTAAAAAAGGACATTCAACAGAAAAGAAAAAATAAAAGAGTTTTCCTACAAGGAGAGTCATCCCCCTTTTATATCATGCATCCTTGGGTCCCAAAACGTGCCTTTAAGTACAACCCGTCTTTTAAAATAATTGCCATATTGCGAGATCCAATTGAACGGGCTGTCTCACACTACAAGCATAATAAAAGCAGGGGTCGGGAAAAACTTTCTTTTAGTGCAGCTATTCAACAAGAGCAAAGTAGAACTTCTCTACAAAAAAAGAGACTTTTTTTAAATCCGAAAGCAGGTTTCTATAAATATCGCAACTACAGTTATTTGGAAAGAGGATTATATGAATCTCAACTCGAAAGATGGAGAAAGTATTTTCAAGAGGATAAAATATTAATTCTTCAGTTTGAGGAATTAGTTCATCATCCAGAAATCGCTTTGAATAAAATATATGATTTTTTAGAATTGGATAGAATTCCAATCGAACGGCTGGATTTAGAGAAAAAAAATTCCGGTAAAATAGGAAAGGTTCCTATTTCACCGGAAGATATGGCCTTTATGAAACAATATTATCTAAACAAGCATTAGTCTTTTTTACCGAATACAAGGTAATCGACATAGGCAACTCCCTCATGCATTTTAAAATACAGGTTGCTACTCCCAATTTTTGGAGTTATGCTGAAATTAATTTCATCTGCATTTTCACTAGCAGTAACCGTTAATTCACCAATAACCTGACCGTCAGGACTGCCTTGATGTATGGTAATTTTCCCGTCTTTTTCTATTTGAGCCAACATGCGAATGCTCGATATATCGGAAAGATCCATTGATTCAAAACCAAACCAGTTTCCATCTGTAAAGTCGAGCACAAACGCCCCACCTGATGTACCCTCGTTATTCATCTTTTTAGTATGATTACTCAGGGTATAAGATTCGGCCTCCACCCATGGATTTCGAAGTAAATGCATCGAATAGCCAGAAAGAGGACCAATACCATTGACAGGAAGATCGGTATAGTTGGCAGTTAGCAACCAAAAACCTTTGGTTAATTTTTTATTGTTAGTAATTACTGAACCAGATAAAGGCAGACTTTTTCTTTCGTTGCCGAGGCTCAAAATGTATTTCACCATTTCATCGGTTTCTTTTTCTGCATGTTGAGGATGAGCGGCCATCATTGCTTCACCCCAAATTCCATTGCCTCCATTCCTAATCTTTTCACTTAATCGTGGTACAGCATCATAATTTCCTTTATATCGTTCAGCTATTTGAGTATAGGAAGGGCCGATGTTCTTGTCGGTAATATGATGGCATGTTTTGCAATCACTCGATTCCATTAATTGCTTCCCTTCAATAAATTGCAAAGTAGAATTCGCTTGAAAGAGGTCAGGACCTAGGTTTGCAAGATCAAATCCCTCTGCTAAGTATTCAAAATTAACTGCGATTCTATCCATTTCCAGTTGATTTTCTTTACTCTTTCCATCTTCAATATCATCAATTTCCACTTGGTAATTTCTCGATTCTTCTCCGAAATAAAAGGATTGATTCCCACTTATAGATATGGCTACTTTTGGAGTTTCATTACCCACCCTAATAAATAATTCACTTGAATTGGATGCTCCTGCTTCATCAGTCACCTGCAGTTTCAAAGTATAATTACCGTTTTTTTCAAATGTATAATCGGTCTCAATTCCTGAAGAAAATGCAGTTTTTTCTTTTCCAAGAAACCACTCATAAGTCAGTTTCTGATTTTTATCAAAATCGGAACTATTAGAGGCAGATAAATGAACCTTCATAGGAGCGGCACCAATTAATTTATCAGCAGAGATAGCGGCAACTGGAGGAACATTACCTCCCCGGTATTCAATTTTCATGAGGCGAGCGTCGGGGTTATTTGCAAAATAATTGGCCCCATAATCCAATACATACATGGCTCCATCAGGCCCGAATTCTACATCGATTGGCTTTGAAAATTCAAAGGAAGGTAGGAAGGGTTCCATTTGAATCAGATTTGCATTTTCATCAAAGGAAAGCACTTTAATCCAACTTCTAGCCCATTCAAAAATAAAGAATTTACCAGTGTAATAATCGGGGAATGCGACATCATTATCGGGATAGTCTGATTTATAATAAAAGGGCCCACCCATTGCGGCGCGCGACCCCTGACCAAGCATGGGCCATTCGTCGGATTGGCCATAAGGGTAATAAATCATGGCTGGTTGTGCAGGAGGAAGTTCCTGTGCACCGCTGTTATTCGGACTGTTATTTATAGGGTGTTGGGGATCAAAAAACGCTCCCACCTCATCAGTTTCGAAGTTTCTATCGGGAAATGCAATGTTATTCCCCATAAAATAGGGCCATCCGTAATTGCCGGGTTTCCTCGCTTGATTCCATTCATCATAACTTTGTTTTCCATACCTAGAATCTTTTC
>JAHEMU010000158.1 GCA_024643485.1 Cytophagales bacterium | reverse complement strand
CCGTTACATTTACACTAAAAGTAACCGCATCTCCACTGCAAGTTGATCTATCTGTTGGGTTGGTGTTTATAATTGGCTGTACACAATTTGCAACCACGGGATGATTGGTAAAACTTGCCAAAGTAACATTTCCTAAATCTTTAACATTACCTGGGCCACTTGCGTAATTAACTCTGACACTATTATTCCATACTCCATCCGCAGAACTTGTCAGTGTTATGGTATTCGTTGTACCTTTCCCGGAATACCTAGCCGTTCCTATGGTTCCCATGGTTGTAGAAAACCCAGTTACATTCCCTCCTTCTGCAACATTTATTTCCTCACTTAAGGTAAATACAATCGTTTCAGGGCTGGAGGTATTATAACTTAGTGTCATAATATCGGGCAAAATTATTGGGGGTGGATTTACATTTATGGCAAAGATTGGAGACGAAATTGTCGAATTATCGTCAGTGCCATAGATGCTCTTAACACCGCTTGGAGTTGGCTGCTGTACTTCTTCAAAAGGTACACTTTCAAAGGTGCCATCGTGAACAAAATCTATCGTATATGTGTCGTTATTATAGGTAGTTGAAGACCAAGAGCTTCCCAATTTTGAAAATTTAGAACTGTTGAGAAATCCTATGAGTGGCTCTGTGGATGGATTCATCTCTTGGTTGTAAATAATAGTTACCCTTTGACTGAGATCAATAATTTGTACGGTATTATTACCAATTTGAACATTATTAATCATTACCGGTGGGCCGTCAACTGTTACCGAGGTAGAAGAAGTTGCACTAAAATTTGAAGGCGTCGCCGTTACCACCAAATTCCCTACACCAACTGCTCCAAATGTAATTTGATCCGCTTCTAGATCTAGCCTTCCATTAGTGAATATTGCAGTTCCTGAAGGCTGTATATTATCTCCAATTGTGGAATAAACTACTGACTCGTTAAAATTCTTATCGATATTTCCAGCATCATCCAAAGCTTCCAAAATTGGCCCAACATCAGCGATACCAACCAAATAGTTGGAAGAGGGCTCCATTGCAAAAACCAATTTTGAGGCTTTAACTTCAAAAGAATTTAGGTTTCCCTTATCCGAAGATTTTATCATTATATCTTCAACTAAAATGGTATTGATAGATATAATATCACTTCCTTGAAGATCAAAAATGAGTGATTTTCCTGTGGTTGATAACGGAAGAGGTGATTTTAACCAGACTTTAAGACTATAATTAACTGCCTTATTATCAGGGATAAATCCCAAATCTCCAGCGCTGGTATTTTGAATTCCAAAAATATCTATTTTATTTGAGTTGATTATCGCCGGATTGTGATCTGCCGGCGACCCACCATTATCGTTCGAAAGTTCTGCCCCTTCGATATATTGCGTTAAATCAACAATATCACTTTCAGCTGCTATTTGAAAAGTAATCTGACCAAATTGAAAATCATTACCAGTAAAGTTAGACAAGGTAAATGACATTGCCTCTGCTCTCAGTGGGTCAATAGTATTCGATGAAATACTGCTCGAAGCATCCCCATTAGCCAACGCTATTACACCTGTATTTACGGCTAATGTTGGAGCTTGAAGTTCATAATAGCATTCATTTTCTTTTCTAAAAGCAGTAAAATAATACGTTTTTCCATCTGTTAATCCAGTAATAGTGACTGAATTATTTGAGCCTACATATACCACTAGTCCATTTCCAATCGCCTCTGTAGAATTTTGAAATGACTGATCATACGTATAAAATGACCCATCCATTGGATATGCATTTGGAGTAAGCGGTGCAGATTCAGTAGCAACCAATACCACCTCATCCCCATTATTGTCCCAGCTTAAATCAATAGTTCCTATGCTATATGCGGTTAATCTTAAATTATCAATTGGAAATTGATTTGAAGGCGAGCAATATCCTGGGTTTAGATTTATCAATCCACTAGAAACTGTTCCGTCCATAAACGTGCCTGTAGAATTTCTTACTTGCGCGGTCAACGGGAAGATTTCAATTGTTTCAGCTCCAGTAGGTGTATCTGTTACGCTCAGATTAAATCTAATTATTGATTCTCCACCAACAAGTGATCCGCCTACTACTTTCTGAAGAGATAAAATAGTTACGCTTGAAGCATTTCCTAAAGGGTTTTTTGTAAAAAATAAATTAAATGCTGTCGCATCCAAAGGGCCTCCGCCCGCACTAAAAACCCCTTCACTAAAGGTGATGTCAATATATTTATTATCAACGTCTAGGGTATACCCCTTAAATGTTGGGACGCTCGCAATTGCGTTTACAAATGTAAACAATAGAATAACACTAGTTAGAACTACATTTCTCCGCATTTTAACCCTCAACTTTACACATTCAATTACAACAATTAAAATTCAACTTGTAAATTAATTAAATCTACCTTGATTGTGTAACCATTTTCGTTGAAAATTGACAATATTTATATTAAAGGTTTTTAATTTGCCAAATCAGATCAAGCAAAAAACAAAATATGTCGGAGACAATTAGTAGTGACACAACAGGAAAACACCTCATCACTATTCCCCTGCAGGAAATCAAACCCATCGGCTTTCATGCAAAATTTTTAAGTCGCATACCTGATGAATATGAAATCTCTTTTGGTAAATCAATCCGTTTTCGACTGGGCGTACTGTATTTCATCCTTGCGGCTATAACAACAGTCATTTCTGTAAAATTATTTCATTCCAGTAGCGGTTTTCCTTTAGCAATATTATGGTCAACACGGCTGCTCGCACTTGTTTTGGTACTATTTGGCATCCTTAAAATCAGAAGTACTAGTCAAATCAATCCTTTTTTAGTTTTTAATACTACAGGAATTTTACACCAAGAGTCGTTAATTTTATGGAGTGATATAAAGGACATTCAAGTTCAATATCATAGTTTTAAGCGGACGATTTTTAATCTAATTGTCGAAACAAATCAAGGGTTTCATACCATAGATATTAGTAAAGTTGATGAGTTTAGTGAAGATATTGCGGTTATTTTAAATCGATATATAAAAAAGTACGTCCCTACAGAAACTATTTAACAAAAGTAAATTGTTAACTTTGCGAAATATATTACCGTAAAAATGAATCAGCTGGAAATCGCCAAATCGCAATTAGAGGTTAAAGGATATCTTGATTTGCCTATTAACGAAAAGGATATTATTGCAAAAATTCAAGAGCTTAAAAAGGAAAAAAATGCCGTCATTCTTGGGCATTATTATCAAGATGGAGCCATTCAGGAAATTTCAGACTTTTTAGGCGACAGCCTTTACCTTGCCAATGCAGCTGCAAATACCAAAGCAGATATGATTGTCTTTGCTGGAGTTCATTTTATGGCTGAAACTGCTAAAATCCTTAACCCTAACAAAAAAGTAGTACTTCCAGACCTAAATGCAGGGTGTTCTTTAGCTGATTCTTGTCCTCCAAATACATTTAAAGAATTTGTAGAAGCGCATCCAGACCATCTGGTCATCTCTTATATCAATTGTTCCGCGGAAATAAAAGCACTTAGTGATATCATTTGCACCTCCAGTAATGCCCTGAAAATCATCGAACAAGTACCCGCTAATCGGCCGATCATTTTTGCTCCCGATAAAAATTTAGGTGCTTATTTACAAAAAGAAACCGGCCGTGAAATGCTACTGTGGGATGGGGCTTGTTTAGTCCATGAAGCCTTCTCCATGGATAAAATCCTAATGTTAATTAAGGAACATCCGGATGCGGAAATAATTGCACATCCTGAATCAGAAGCACATTTACTTAAATTAGCCCATTTTGTTGGCTCCACCACTGCCCTGCTACATCACGTACAACATTCAACACATCATAAATTTATTGTAGCGACAGAAGTGGGGATTCTACATGAAATGAGAAAAAACGCTCCGGAAAAACACCTAATTGCTGCTCCAGCGAAGGAAAATAATACTTGCGCTTGCAGCGAGTGTGCGTTTATGAAATTAAATACGTTGGAAAAATTATATTTATGTATGAAATATGAACTTCCGGAAATTACCCTTTCTGAAGAGTTAATGAAAAAAGCGTTGGCACCCATTCAGCGGATGCTAGCAATTAAATAATTCCATTTGAAAACAGATTTACTCATCATCGGCTCTGGAATTGCAGGTTTATTTACTGCAGTTAAATCTGCCTTACAACACCCGGAAGCTAAAATTCTGATTGTTACAAAGTCAGATGAAAACGAATCAAACACTAAATACGCCCAAGGTGGTATCGCCGTTGTATTGGACAGAGTGTTAGATAGTGTTAATAAACATATAGAGGATACGCTTTTAGCAGGTGATGGACTTTGTAATAAAGAGGTAGTCGAAATTGTGGTGAATGAAGGAATTGATCGTTTTCATGAACTTCTTGAGTTAGGTGCACGGTTTGAAACCACTCCATCGGGCGAATTTGTACTGGGAAGAGAAGGAGGACATACTGCACATCGAGTTGTTCACCATAAGGATATGACCGGGTTTGAGGTAGAACGCGCCTTATTGGAATTTGTAAACAATCAGAAAAACATCCAGATTCTCACGCATCATTTTGTAATAGATTTAATCACAGACCACCACCTCACGCAGAAAGAAATTAGTATTTCTACGCCGAATACGTGTTATGGTGCCTATCTTTTAGATGAAAATACCGGTAAAATATTTACTATTTCGGCAGGTACTACATTAATTGCAACAGGAGGAATTGGCCATGTTTATAAAAATACAACGAATCCCTCAATAGCCACCGGCGATGGTATTGCATTGGCGTATCGCGCAAAGGCATTGGTAAAAGATATGGAATTTATACAGTTCCATCCAACGGCCCTCTTCGAGGAAAAAGAAGGGCAACGATTTCTGATCACTGAAGCAGTTCGAGGAGCCGGCGGGAAACTTAAAACCATTTCAGGGGAATATTTTATGCAAAAATATGACCCCAGGGGTGAATTAGCTAGCAGAGATATCGTGGCTAGGGCAATAGATTCAGAATTGAAAATCAGTGGCGACGATTATGTCTTATTACTGTGTGATGAAATCGGTGAAGAAAGTTTCAAAACGAAATTTCCAAATATTCTTGAAAAATGTAGGGCTTTAAATATCGACCCCTTTACGAAAGGAATTCCAGTAGTGCCTGCAACACATTATCTTTGTGGAGGAATTTCCGTAGACCTAATGGGAAACACCACCATTAAAAACTTATTGGCTTGTGGGGAGTGCTCGTTTACAGGATTACACGGAGCCAATCGACTTGCATCGAATTCACTCTTAGAAGCATTGGTGTTCGCTCACCGTTGCGCAGTCTCGTTTTCATCAAACCTTCACAATACAGCTTCAAATGTAAACTTACCTAATTGGAGCGATGAAGGTCTAAGTATTCCAGGGGAAAAGGTGCTTATAAAATACTTTAGAAAAGAGGTGCAATCTGTTTTAAGCGATTTTGTAGGAATTGTTCGATCAAACAAAAGGCTCGCCGTTGCCTCACGTAAATTAGATTTGCTCTATGCGGAAATTAATGAACTATACCGAATTTCGAAGTTAAGTATTGAAATTGGTGAGCTTCGTAATTTAGTAAGTGTTGCCTATTTAATTGTAGAGCAAAGTAAACAGCGTAAAACCAATAAAGGCGTGTTTTATAATAAAGACTTTTAAAGATGGAAGCTGAAAAAATACGCTGCGGATGGGCGACTAATCAGGAAGAGTATTATACTGAATATCACGATAAAGAATGGGGCGTGCCTGTTCATGATGACCTAACTCATTTTGAATTTTTAATTTTAGAAGGTGCTCAAGCCGGATTAAGCTGGTCGACGGTATTAAAAAAACGGGAAGGATATCGACGGTTATTCTGCGGGTTCATCCCGGAAAAAGTCGCAAAATTAGCAGATAAGGATCTAGAAATTATCATTCAAGACCCTAGTATTATTCGAAACCGATTAAAAGTTTGGGGCGCCGTTACGAATGCCAAAAAATTCATTGAAATTCAACAAGAATTTGGAAGCTTTGATCAGTATATCTGGTCTTTCGTAAACTTTCAAACCATCAATAACCAGTGGAAATCAATGAAAGATTTACCAGCCACCAGCAAAGAATCTGATGAATTGAGCAAAGACCTGAAAAAAAGAGGTTTTAAATTTGTAGGCAGCACCATCATGTATGCACATATGCAAGCCTGTGGCCTCATAAATGATCATACCACCGATTGTTTTAGAAAGCTAGAAACAGTTGGAAACTAATTAATCAAGAGCAGAAGTAAGTTCATCCATCTTTGCTTGAGAATACGCCCCACTGGTCGCATAAACAATCTTTCCATCGGTATCAATTACGAAAAAATACGGCACATCTTTCTTATCGAACCCAAGCGTATCCTTATACGGTTTTAATTGCCCTTTAAAGAATAATACATTTGGATGTAACTTTGGATCCATATTCTTTACCGCCATATTTTTACCTGTTCCTTTTGCTGCTGCATTTACGCCTGTAAACATT
>JAHEMU010000157.1 GCA_024643485.1 Cytophagales bacterium | reverse complement strand
GGGGTACTGGAACCGTCCTGAGTTATCTGAAAAATACTTCGAAGCAGTATTAGATGAGCAACATGATCAAAAATGGTTAAGATCAGGTGATTTAGGGTTTCTTTATCAGGATGAATTATACGTTTGTGGTCGGTTGAAGGATATGATAATTATCAGAGGACAAAATTATTATCCTCAAGATGTTGAACTATTAATTGAACAAGATCCAAAAGTTAGAAAGGGCTGCGTTGCTGCTTTTTCAATCGAATCCCATCAGCATGAATTACTTGCTGTGGTAATTGGTTTAAAAAATAATAAGCAGATCCCAGAAGCACATGATATAAACAGCAAATTGAATAATTACTTGGGCATTGTCGCCGATGTATTGGTCTATATTCCTGCACGAACAATCTCAAAGACAAGCTCAGGCAAAATAATGAGATATTTGAATAAGGACCGCTACCTAAAAGGGGAGTTACAGGTGCTTGAAGAAGTGAATCTTACCGAGGTCACAAACCACTCCAATTTACCACAAAAAGTCTTGAATGAAGTTAATTCCCATCATTGCAAATTGCTTTTTCAAAAGTATAAAATTAGGGGGTCTGAAAACGAAACATTAACTGAGGCTGGTTTTGATTCTCTAAAAATGGCCGAATTTGCGCAAGAATTGAAGGTGTTGTTAACGGATTTGGGTTTTGAAGACCTCTCTAACGAGATGGATTTAAGGCTGCTGCAGCGGATCACTATCTCCGAATTGTTCAATATTGTTGGTGGTTTAAATCAATCGAATACCATTTCTAGATATCGTTATAAGCAAGCTTTCTCCCGTTTGAATCAAGAGTTTAATCAGATTGAGTGGGAAATGATGAAAAGGGATCGACTGGGATTTTCAAAATATGAGTTACAGGGACCTTCTAATGTCCCGGATACTTCTTCAGGATATATATTATTAATTGGAGGCACTGGTTTTTTCGGTCCTTTCTTATTAAAAAGTTTGATTGAACAAAATAAGGAATTCATTTATGTATTGGTGCGGGCTGAAAATGAGATAGAAGGCTTAAAACGATTAAAAAAAGCTTTTGAATTCACGAATTCCCCAAATGAAATTTTGAATCAATTTGATGCCAGAGTAAGGGTTGTCTGTGGGGATCTTTCCAAAGCTAATTTAGGGTTGAAAGACGAGGACTGGGAGTTTTTGTCGCGGAATATTCACACCATATACAGTAATGGCGCATTGGTAAATTATTTATTCGATTACGAATCAATGCGTGCAGTGAATGTGGGAGGAACCAATGAATTGCTGCGTTTTACGACCGAAGGAAGAAATAAAATTCTCAACCACATTTCCACAACTTTTATTTTTGGGTGGTCTACCAAACCCACTTTACTCGAAACAGATTCAAATGATTCGATGGAATTGTTGGATTTTGGTTATAGCCAGTCTAAATGGGTTTCTGAACAATTAGTCAAAGACGCACGAGCCAAAGGATTGAATATCCGCATTTTCAGACCGGCATTGATATCGCCCTCCATCGATGGTGACGGTTCTAATTTTGATATTTCAATTCGATTATTGGCTTTTATGATTAAATACGGAATTGGAACTTCAGCGATGAATCAAGTAAGTTTTACTCCGGCAGATATGGCAGCAAATAACATTATAGCCATCTCGAATTTGAAAGAAAGCATGGGAAAAACCTTTCATGTTACCCGTGATGAGTTTTCAAGCATGGAAGAAATTACCACTATTCTGGCTCGTTTTCACGGTCAGTCATTTATCAATTACACTTTGAAGGAATTCGTTCCTGAGGTGGTTGGTAGATGTAAAAAAGAAGACATACTGTTTCCTTTATTGAATTTTTTAGTACGATCGGTCGATAATATTAGCGCCATGGAATTTAAGCGATATGATAATTCAAATTATAGAAAATATCGCGATCTTTCTACTTGGGGTAAAAAAGATCAATCGCTAGAACAAGTCGTGAAAGGAATTTATCTATTCATGAAGAAAAATGATCTGTTTAAATAAGTATATTACTAATTGAGACCATGAAAGCGTCAAAAACAACCAATATTCCAAAAATTTCCTTCACAGAGTCATTTATTGATACGAAGGAAATGGTTAAAAACCCGGTGGAGATTTTTGAGAAGTACCGGAAGCGACTTGGTCCAACATTTGAATTTAGGTTCGGTGGATTGAGAAAAACTATTGTAACCGCAGATCCTGAATTTCTAAAATATGTATTGAAAGATAATAACGATAATTACACCAAATCACATATTCAAGTGAAGCGGTTTGTGGAGTTTCAGGGCGTTGGGCTTACCAATACTCATGGTGATTATTGGTTACGGCAACGCAAGTTGTTAAGTATGGGATTTACGCGATCCAGACTCTCAGAAATTCTACCCATTCAACTTAAAGTCCTCAATGATTTCATGATATCTTTTGATCAGGCTGCTGAAAAAGGGAAAGTGGATATCCATCATGAAATGGTAAAATTTACCCTTCTTTCTGTGGGAAAATCATTGTTTGGAAGTCAAATGAAAGAAGACGAATTGGAAAAATTTGCTGATGCAATTGCTGAAATTCAACGATTTATAGTCAAAAAGGTGGTTCAGCCTTACCTTATGCCTTGGTATGCAATCAGTGGCCAAAACAGAAAATACCAAAACATTCGTCTTGAAGCAGATCAAATTATTAAGAACTATGTGAATAAACGAAGAATGGAGGAAGGAGAGAGTAGTGATATCCTTGATTTAATATTGAACACTCCGTATAAAGATACCGGTGAATTAATGTCTGATGAGAAGGTAATGACGGAAATTCTGCAATTACTGGTGGCTGGAAATGAAACTTCTACCACCGCTTCCACTTGGACATTTTATATTCTTGCAAAGTACCCTGAACACACGGATAAAATCCGAGAGGAGATAGAGCGGGTTTTTGGAAATGAAAAGGTGAATTATAACCGTTTGCATCAATTGGAGTACACCATATGTGTGTTAAATGAAGCGATGAGAGTATATCCACCTTTCTGGATGATTGACAGGGAGGCCATAAAGGATGATGAATTTAATGGTTTTAAAATCCCTGCCGGCACCACCGTTGTGCCGTATATTTATGGTGCCCATCACAATGAAGAGTTTTGGGAAAACCCTGAAGTATTTGATCCTTCAAGGTTTGAAGCTAAGAAAAATTCGGAAGTTCATCCTTTTGCCCATATCCCTTTTGGTGGAGGACCCCGTGTTTGTATCGGTCAGAATATGGCAAAAATGCAAATTCTATTGGTTATGAGTGCGGTAATTCGGAAGTATCATTTAACATTGATTAATAAGGAAGAAATGGGATTGCACGCCATGATGCTATTAAAACCGGAAGGACCTATTTTTATTGAATTCAAAAAAGTGTAATAAACGGTAATCGAGTATAAATATTAGATCTGGTATCTGAATTTAAGACAATTCCAATTGATTTTGTACGGTGCGTAACACAGCAGGGGTGTCGGAAATTAATTCGTCAAACGATATTTCAATTAATTGATTTTTAGGAACCAAATTCTTGAAAGTGTAATAGGAAGATTTCAAGGTTGATAGAGTCGTTTTGATATGTTGGTCTATTTCGCTTTCACTTATTCGATGGATGCTGTTTTCCCTAATAATGACATTCCATAAATATTGATTGGACTTAAGAACTGCAGTAGGGTCACGCTCTATATAAAGAAATTTTGCGTTGGGATATTTTTTCAATAAAATGGAAGCCCGTGCGGTATCACCTGGCGATTTAACCACTACCCTCTTACCCATTGAGTGAAAGGAAAGTTTACGGATAAGGAAATCATAATCAGCGATCCAACCTTCCTTGTTATTATTGTCTTCCAAAAGAATCATTTGATTCACCCATTGCGTAAATTTTGAAGGAAAAAGATGCCCCCAAGTGTAAGAATAGGGGCTGCATGCTTGACACATGGCCGACTCTAATTCACCCACCAAATCCATATTCATTGTGGTGCGTTGAAAGGAGTAAGGGATATTAAAAGTACGACACACCCAGTTTAATATAGGTTTTAACCACTTTTCACCTAAAATGTAGGAATCTGCAAAAAGAAAACGGAAAATGGTTGTTGTTGTATATGATTCATTAGCTGAAATTTGCTCCTGCAAATAGGAAGTGCCACTTCTCCAATGACCAAGAATAAAGATGGGGTCTGCTGTTAATTGATGTCTGTGTATTTTCCCCCGATATAGTACGAGTTCAGTGATTCTAAGAGGCTCAAACAAGATAAACTTCAACAAATAGCCCAAAAAGATATGAATATTTCGAATGTCTATTCCTCCATTTTTCGCAGTCATTTTCAAAAAGAAATACACCGGGTAAAAAGGAATAAAATAGAAAAATTGATTCATTGGGAATGATGAAAATAGGAGGTTAGTGGGTGGATTAAAAGTACATATTAATTTCTATGGTTTGACCCTTTGATGGATTAAAATAATTAAATTAGAAGATAATTTGCCTTTCGAAAATTGAAATGATAGAGTATAAATTCTCTGGTTCCCAACAAAGTGACTTTGAGCGGGTAGTTCGCTCGAGAGTAAACACCTATTTCAAGCACCAGAATCTTAGTAAAAAGGCAAATTGGAATATGTTTTATAAGACCTTGTTCACTTTTGGGGGTTATGTTATTATTTACTTGCTGATTCTTTTTTCTGGTTGGACTAATTATTTCGTTTTATTCTTTCTTTGGGGTTTGTTAGGGTTGGGGCAAGCGTTGGTGGGGATGACCATCATGCATGACGTGGTTCATACCTCATATACAAAAAATAAATGGATTAGGGTTTTGTTGGAAATTCCCATCATTTCGATTGGAGTGGAATCATTAATCTGGAGGATTGAACACAACATCATCCATCATACCTATACCAATGTAGAAGGAATTGATCAAGACATCAACGATCGATTTGTTTTTCGATTTTCACCCCATCAAAAAAGAAGGTGGTTTCATCAATTTCAGCATATATATGCCACTTTTATATACGGTTTTTTAATTATCGAATGGGTTACTGTAAAGGATTTTTTAAAATTATTTAAATATTTCCGCTTGGGTTTTATCAAATCAAAATTGGAATTGGCGGCAAATATTCTTCAATTAATAATCAAAAAAAGCGTTTTTTATCTGTTGTTTTTGATTATCCCATTGTACGTTTTGAATATTAGCGGGGTATTTGTAGTCCTTATGTTTTTCACTATGTTAGTAGTAGCGGGCATAACCATGACGATTGTTTTTCAGTTGGCACATGTGGTGCCTTTGGTGCCTACCTTAGCAGCGGAAAGTTCGAATGGCAAAAACAATTGGTTCTTGCATCAGATGGAAACGACTTCAAATTTCGCAAATGAGAGTAGATGGCTTTCATTTTTTTTAGGTGGGTTGAATTTTCAAATAGAACACCATTTATTCCCTGATGTGTGCCATGTTCATTATCCATATTTGGCACCCATAGTTAAAAAAACGGCTGAAGAACATCAGATTCCCTATCATTATCAACGGACCTTTTTTGGAGCCATTTCTTCGCATTACGCGCTTTTGAAAAAGTTGGGGCTAGAAAGTAATTAGGAGGAATTGGTTTATGTTAATCTTTATTACGAACCTATTCAAATAATAATCGTTAACCATCAGAAAACATCATGGGATCACATCCAATTAATCTAGCTCTTCGGTTTTTACTCGAGTTAGCAGCCTTGTTCTCTGCTGGGATGTGGGGGTGGAACCAAAGTAACGAATGGCCAAAGTATTTTTTGGCACTCGGAATTCCGGTTATTTTGGCGGCCATGTGGGGGATTTTTGCCGTTCCGGGTGACCCCAGTAGATCAGGTTCAGCACCTATCATTACCCCAGGAATAGTGCGTTTATGCTTAGAATTGACAATTTTTGGGTTTGCCACCTGGTCACTTTATGATTTGGGATGGAATCGAGTAGGTTTGATTTTAGGAATAGTAGTGGTCCTTCACTACGCGGCATCTTACGATCGATTGATGTGGTTGTTGAACAAGTAGTTCTAATCAGCGGATCGAAGGTTTTGTGACACTTGCTTGCGCTTTTAAATGTCAGAACAGGTTATTTTTTTATAATTTGAAATTTGAATGAGGACTTACTTAACGGCTGCTTTTCAATAGTGCCATCGTATCTTTTTCGTGTCAATTGTTCAATTATAATCTCCATATCTCCAGATTCAAAATTTGAAAGAGGTACAACGTTTCCCATAAATATTCTGTCATTTGTTACCGAGGAGAGAATCCGCCCTAATTTAATGGTATATAATTTATCATACGGAGCATCTCTAGCAAAATCCTCATTCGGGATAATTACAATTGTAAATTTTTCAACGTCAGATGCTTCGATTGTCTCCAGTTGATCGAATCGATTATTAAATTTATTTACTAGGGTAATTTTAGGCTCTGGAATTTCTCTAACATAAAAAGGATGCACGAGAAGAGGATCCCCTTTATATAATAGAGTAAGCTCAATTTTT
>JAHEMU010000156.1 GCA_024643485.1 Cytophagales bacterium | reverse complement strand
CCGGCAGTTTTAAAATGTTGCGCGCGATGGTTGGTATTGGAATTGTTTGTGCTCTTCTGATTGTACTTATGTACGAAGGTACGATGCCGCGAATAAAACAACTTAAAGCTGAAGCGCTAGAACAAGCTATTTTTAAAGTATTACCTGGCATATCATCAACGAAAGCTTTTCAGTTAAACTCAAATAACACGTTCAGTATCTTGGAAGGTGAAGTAAAAGACCAACGCTTGGTGTATGCAGGTTACGATGAAAATGGCACCTTTAAAGGCGTAGCTATTGAAGCGAAAGGGCAAGGTTATGCAGATATTATAAGTGTTCTTTACGGATATAATCCAGAGTCACAAAAGATTGTAGGATTATATGTTTTAGAAAGTAAGGAAACTCCAGGTTTAGGGGATAAAATAGAAAAAGACGCCAATTTTAAGTCCAATTTTGTTGATATGGAGGTAACAGTTGGACACGATTTATCCTCATTGGTTAACCAAATAATAACGGTAAAAACCGGGGAGAAAAAACAAAGTTGGGAAATAGACGGAATTACCGGCGCCACCATTTCTTCTAGAGCAATTGGAGCATTATTAAATGCAAGCACAAACGAAATGATCCCATTGGTATATAAACAGAAAGAGTCATTTAATCCATTAGGAAAATAAAATATGAACAAATCCCTACATAAACATGAAAGTAAAGGATTTTTCGCTTCATTAGCGGAAAACCCTTCTACTGATGAATTTATAAAAGGACTGTGGAAGGATAATCCAGTTTTTGTTCAAGTAATTGGTATGTGCCCTGTTTTAGCGGTAACCAATACTGCGGAAAATGCACTAGCAATGGGATTGGCAACAGCAGTAGTTCTTGTAATGTCCAATTTTCTGGTTTCTTCATTGCGGAATTTCATTCCTAAACAAGTTAGAATAGCGTCCTACATTCTGATTATAGCCACTTTTGTTACGATTATCGATTATGCCATTCAGGCCATCAGCGTCGATTTACATAAGAGTCTAGGCGCATTTATTTCCCTAATAGTGGTGAATTGTTTAATTCTTAGCCGTGCTGAAGCCTTTGCTTCTAAGAATTCTGTTGGTAAATCCGTTTTGGATGGATTAGGAATGGGACTAGGGTTTGTCTTTGCATTGCTGTGTTTAGGAAGTTTAAGAGAGTTGTTAGGTAACGGAAGTATTTTTGGTTTTGCTGTATTTCCCGACTCTTTCCAAGAATGGATTGTGATGATTCTACCCGCTGGAGGTTTTTTCACTTTAGCCATTTGGTTACTGTTTTTTAATGTGTTGAAAGCTAAAAAAGAGGTAAAATGAAAACTGAATCACTTTGGAGTATATTTATAAATGCAAGTCTAATAAACAATTTCGTATTGGCGTATTTCCTTGGTATTTGTCCATTTTTAGGAGTTTCCGGAAAGATGGAAACTGCTACGAAAATGGGTGCAGCAGTAACCTTTGTGATGATTATTAGTTCGATGTGCGCATACGGGCTTCATGCATTACTTGAAGCTATAAATGCCCCATTCTTACAATTGATCAGCTATATTGTAGTGATTGCAGCTACCGTTCAATTGGTTGAAATGTTTATTAAAAAGATGAGTCCTGCATTATTCAGGGCATTGGGAATCTTTCTACCCCTGATTACAACGAATTGTGCCATTTTAGGACTGGCCCTATTTCAAACAAATAAAGGGTATGGATTTGGTGAGAGTTTTGTTTATGCATTAGGTGCAGGAACCGGTTTTACCCTAGCGTTAATACTGATGGCCGGATTAAGGGAACAATTGGAATTTTCTGAAGTACCCAAAGTTGTAAAAGGAACGGTGATCACTCTCCTAGTTGCGGGAATATTATCATTGTCATTTATGGGTTTTTCAGGTTTAAGTAGTTAAAATATGAAAAGTTACTTTATCGCAATTATCGGAATCGTTTCAGTAATGGTGTTTTGGACACTTGTTCAGCACTATTGGAAAAGAATATTCCCTGAAGATGTGGTAGACGATGACGCGATGGCAAACCGAACAAAATGTTCAAATTGTAATTGTACCACTTCTTGTGAAAATAAGGCGGTTCAATAAATTAATAAATTAAGACAACGAAAAAATTAACGATATGGCACATTTAGCAGATTACAACACGGAAAAACAGTATCAAGCATCGATTTTAAAATCTGTTCGGCTAACACCAGAAGACACCGAAGAAGTTCGGGAATTATTATTAGAAATAGAACAGCCGGAATTTGATTGTAAGGTAGATCAAAGTTTTGGTGTATTAATCAAATCAAAAGGTGATTTTGGGAATGAATACCACCATCGGTTATACAGCGTGGCAGATTTACCAAAAAAGAAAAATGGAAGGACAAATATCTCTATGTTGGTGAAAAGATGTTCCTATATTGATGATTTTAGTGGAGAACTATATAACGGTGTGGGGTCTAATTATCTTTGCGATCGTAAGGTAGGTGATAAAATCACTATTACAGGTCCATTTGAACTTCCGTTTACCGCACCTGAGGATAAAAATGCTAATCTAATTTTAATAGGAATGGGAACTGGAATAGCACCATTCAGAGCTTTCGTTAAGCATATCTATACAAATGTCAAGGATTGGAAAGGTAAAATAAGATTATTTTATGGAGCGAGAAGTGGTTTGGAATTGCTCTATATGAATGATAAAAACAACGACCTCACAAATTATTACGATGAAACTACTTTTAAGGCATTTCATGCATTAAGCCCTCGTCCTCATTTTGCTGATCCTATTAATTTAGATAAAACCATTGAAGATAATGCAGCTGAAATAATTGAAATGTTAAGTGTATCTAATACCTATATTTTCGTTGCAGGATACGAGAAAATACATGAAAATTTAAATAAGGCATTTTCTACCATATTGGGTTCTGAAGAAAAATGGGAAACCCGAAAAGCTGAGTTAATTGCAGGTAAAAAGTGGGCTGAAGTAATCTATTAAATTCTCAACTATGTCAGTAATCGTTGCTTTATCAGCACTTGGTGGTCTTACGTTACTCTTAGCTATTATGCTAATTATAGCTAATAAAAAGTTATATGTATACGAAGATCCCCGCATTGAAAACGTAGAAGATATGTTACCTCATGCCAACTGCGGCGCTTGCGGATTTCCAGGTTGCAGACCATTTGCAGAGGCATTAGTGAAAGGGGAGATTTTACCAGGTAAATGTACGGTAAGTACTGATGAAGGCAGGCAACAAATTGCATTCTATTTAGGAGTTGAACTAGGTTCCGAGGAAAAAAGGGTAGCGAGATTGGCTTGTGCCGGCGGAACAAATGTTGCTGTAAATCGAGCATCATATGAAGGACTGGAAACTTGTCAAGCCGCGGCACTTGTTTCAGGCGGTGGAAAAGGCTGTTTTTGGGGCTGTTTAGGTCACGGTGACTGCAAAGTAGTTTGTGACTTTGATGCCATCCATTTAAACGAGTTTAACATTCCTGAAGTAGATGTGAATAAATGCACCGCTTGTGGCGATTGTGTTGAAGTTTGCCCTAAAGGCTTATTTTCCCTTCAACCAATTAGTCATCGACTCTGGGTGGCGTGTAAAAGTCAGGAAAATGGAGATGTCGTATTAGACGATTGTAAAGTAGGTTGTACTGCATGTGGAAAATGCGCGATGGATGCACCCGACGATTTAATTACAATGATTAATCACTTACCTGTAATTGATTATAGTAAAAATCATTCAATAAAAGCACCAATAGAGCGATGTGCGACTGGTTCCATTGTTTGGCTAGATGATGAGAAAGGAATTGTAAAGGGTAAAGAAAGTAAGAAGATATTGCGGACGGCACCTTTAAAAGCAGGGAATTCTTAAACCAAAAGATAAACGTTTATAAACATTTAAAATCCGTTTGAAATTTGATTAATTATTGGATTTTTTGTTGGGAAACGACATCTTCCCCTCCCCGGAGTAAGATACGACCCCTCGCGTAATTAGTCGACTTTTAAACATTTAAATTAGTTGTATTATACTGCTAACTTATATTTTTGATAACAGTATAATACAACAAGTAAACTTAGTTTTTTGAATTAGTCAAAAAATCAATGCTAGGCACCCTTCCCAAACATTAGTAAAATACATTCTAAAGGTTCCTTATTTTCATTTAAAAATTCATGGTTTACCCCAGGAGGTATTAAGATGGCACTTCCCTTTTTTAGAATATATTCTTGGCCATTTAGAATTGCTTTGCCCTCACCACCTATAGCAATTAGCAAGGTTGGAAATGGATTGGATTTTGAGTCATCATTTTCATTTGCATGTTGACCCTTTTTTACCGCGACATAGGCAGATCTAAAGCCTGTTTGATAATAGAAAATAGAAGCCTGTGCACCGTGAGTCAGTCTTGTTAAATCAAGTCCGTAAGGAATTACTTCAGGAAATCCTTTTGTCCAAAAATGGAAATAGACTGAAAATAAAGTGTCCATAAAATGTTCATCTGGTTGATAGCCATCCATAACGTCGACATCAAAAGGGGCGAAATCGGTTTCAAAGGCCTTTGCGGAAGCAGTTAATGCATTTAATTCGCCCTTTTCTATCTTTTTTAGTGTTTCTAAATCTGTATAAAAATAGAATGTTGGAGTTGTAGGTTTACCAAAGATAAGCGTGACTTCGGCTGCAGCATTTGTTGATTTCGCTTTTGCATCTACATGCCAAAAATCATCACCTACTTTAATTCCGAAAATCACGTCATGTGTTAGATTGAGATCCTTTTCATAATCTTCAACATAACTTGTTAAAATTGATTCTATTTCTTTTTTCTCATTTATCGAATATATTCGGTCGTATAAAATAATTCGACATAATTATCTTCGGCTTTAATGAAGATGATATAAACTGGATCAACTAAAATATCCTTTTTACTTTCACCCATAATTCGAACATCTGTATTATTTATCACTTGTGGGTTTGAAATGATGTACTGATAATACTTAAATCTAGCGAACAAACTAAAAGGAATATAAAATAAGAAAAACATCAAAAATGCGGCCATCCATAATTCCAGATACTCCTTAAAATCTATGCAGTTGTATTCACATAATAACAATCTAAATAGGTAAAAAGCTTGAACGACTAATACGATTCTAAAAAGCCAAAGGAAAAAATCTTGTTGGTAGGAAAGTTCTTTTTTACGATTGATTAATTGAATAATTTGATCTGACAGGTAAAATACAATACTCCAAATTGCCCCAAACATCAAAAGGAAAAAGGATAAAGTAAAATAATTCTTAAAGTTATTTTGGCCAACGCCAAACGCTTGTGTTAGAAAGATAAAAATCCAAACGAAAGTCCCTGAACCAAGAATAAACGCATGTTTTCCTTTTTTGCTGTAATAAAACCAATGAAAGAATTTATGGTTGAATAACATTAGCCCTTACTTCCTTTTTTTCGACTTCTTTTTAGGAGATACTTTTGGAGGTTCATTAGCTTCTTTCATTAGGCTTTTCCAATCCGTTGGATTTTCTTCTGAAGCTTCAATTGTTAGTTGGTATTCGCCCTTAGTAAGCTCCAGGCGTTCTACTGGTTTTCCCAATTGTGATTCAATTTGTTTCAATACCACCTTCTCTTCCTCACTGCAAAAAGATACAGCATGACCTTTATTTGTCCCTCGTCCTGTTCTTCCAACACGGTGCACATAATTTTCTACCGATTCTGGCAAATCGTAATTTACCACATACTCGACATTGGGAATATCAACACCTCTTGCACTAATATCAGTTGCAATAAGCACCTTAAGATCGCCAGAACGGAATCTTTTCATGGTTTTTTCCCTTTCTGACTGTTCCTTATCACTGTGAATCGTATCCGAAGGCAGCAACACTCTTTCAAGTGCTTTTTTCACACGCTCTGCCCTAACTTTCGTGCGTACAAAAACGAGCATTTTAGATTCTTCATGAGTTCTGATAAAGTTTTCAAGAAAAAATCGTTTGTCATCCATTTCAATGAATGCAACTGCATGTTCAATCTTTTTGGCAACAGGATCCTTAGGGGATAATTGTATTCTTATTGGATTTATTACCAGTGAGTAAGCTAAATCCTTTATTGTTTCATTGATAGTGGCTGAAAAAAACAGCGTTTGCCTTTTCTTTGGAAGATGCCACATCAAGTGACGGATATCTTTAATAAATCCTAAATCCAACATGTGGTCGGCTTCATCCAACACCAGTATTTCGATTCTATTAAGATGTAGTTTTTCTTGGTTTACTAGATCAAACATACGGCCTGGAGTAGCTACCAATATATCAACTCCTTTTTCCAATTGCTTAATCTGAGGATCTTGTTCTACGCCTCCATGTATGCAATAGGTAGTAACTCGAGTATGTTTACCCAATTCTTTGAATACTTCATGAATTTGTTGAGCAAGTTCATGTGTAGGGGCCATAACTAGGCATTTAATACCATCGGGGCGTCCTTTTATTTTTCTTTCCTGCAGAATATGAAGAATAGGTATGGCAAATGCTGCAGTTTTACCGGTTCCGGTTTGCGCAATTGCCAATACATCTTCCCCTCTTAGGATAGCGGGAATC
>JAHEMU010000155.1 GCA_024643485.1 Cytophagales bacterium | reverse complement strand
GCCAATCAATCGATGTCTTTGGACGATATTTTTTATGAAAATCAATTTAAAGAATTCAAGAATTTCACGGATGATCTAAGTGGGGCGTTTGATGGACGTGAAATTTATAATGACGACCACGGCACCATTGTTTGGGAAAATTTAGCTGGGTATCACCGAGATAAAGACCGATACGACGGACTTGCGACCCATGCGGAATATTATTTAGCAAAAGCCGATCGTGGGGATATGGAATTTCGAGGTGAGGAAGACTATTGGGTTGCCGCCTTAGAGTGGATGCATTCAAAAGGTATCGACATCGTTAATTCCAGTATAGGATACAGCACCAATTTTGATAATCCGGCTGAAAATTATTTGCCCTCACAAATTGATGGTAAAACCTCCGCTGTGACACGAGCAACGCAAATCGCAGTAAATGAAAAAGGAATGCTATTGATTGTGGCTGCAGGAAATAATGGAAGTAAAGCCTTTGAAACATTGTCAGTTCCCGGCGACGCAAAAGACGCTTTGACTGTAGGAGGTTGTAGTGTGAATTCAGGGAAGAAATTAAGTTTTAGCTCTACCGGCTCTGTTGATTTAGGCTATAACAAACCCGATGTGTGTTGTTTTCATTTAGGCGGCACTAGTTTTAGTGCCCCTGTTATTGCAGGATTGGCGGCATGCATTCAACAATTTGACCCCAAGCTCACCAATTTTGAGATAATGGATATCATTAAAAAATCAAGCCATCTATACCCGTTTTCTAACAACTACGTGGGGTATGGAGTGCCTAATGGTCAAAAAATTGTCGAATTATTAAATGACAAATCTAAAAAAGTATGGGACGAAGCGATCATTAGACCTTCGACAGATTATGTAGAAATACCTACAATGGTTCAAGTCAATGTGATTGCTTTTCACAAGCGAGATGAGCATCAAGTAACCTTAGAGGAGGAAATCCATGCTAGCAATCAATTGTTTGTCATCAGAAGAAATGAGGGGAGCCAAAGGACAACGGTTAGTATAGATTCGAAAGTTTATGAAATCATTTGGCCTAATTGATTAGCCCTCTCAGCAATTGAACAAATTCGCCTAAAAGCTCATGTCCATCAGGGTTTCTATCTGTAATGCTAAAGAGGTTTACAGATTTGCCTGAAACTAAGATGATATTGACAGAGTGGGTATATTCTTTATACCCGTCCTTAAAAGGGGTAGCGTCTGCAAATTGCTCATCAGATTTAGTTTCAATACTTCTTAAAATCGCAAATGGATAGGATTTATTTGATTTCCAAGGGAATTTTTTGAGCACGTGCATTTCCTTTGAATCAAAATCAATGGTCACTTTTTTCCCTTTCTTTAATACAATATGGGATGAATTAAAAACAAGTTCAATGCCGTTCTTTTTAAGGTATTCGAAAATTTGATCGGTATTGGCTTCCATTTTAATCCAATTGAGCTCAGTTTTATCAATTAATTTACAAATTTTTCTGTAATTAATCAAATAAAATAACTGTCAATACTCGTTGTATATATTAAAAATTAGCATTTAACTTTACATAAAAATTACAGCTATCGATAATTCAACAATCGAAAAATGGAACATGGAGGAGAATTATACTATTCTTCCTCAGCCTAATGAGTACACGTGTGGCCCGACCTGCCTACATTCTGTTTATAATTACTGGAAAGACGATATTAGTTTAGATCAAGTGATTTCAGAAGTGCAGCAAATAGACATGGGAGGTACATTAGGAGTGATGTTAGGAAACCATGCATTGGAACGTGGTTTCAAAGTTCGTATGTACACCTACAATTTGTTTTTATTTGACCCTTCTTGGTTTGTGTTAAGTTCGTCGGATTTAATTGATAAACTAAAAGAGCAACTCAAATACAAAACGAGTGAAAAACTGACCCTTGCCACAGAAGCCTATATAAAATTCATTGAAAAAGGTGGAGAGATTCGGTTTAAGGATTTAACCCCTGATTTTATTTCTAGTATTCTTAATAAGCGAATTCCAATATTGACTGGGTTAAGTGCGACCTATCTCTACAACAGTAAGAGGGAGATTGGTGAAACAAACAGTTACGACGATGTGAAAGGAGAACCTTCTGGACATTTCGTAGCTGTATTAGACTATAAAAAAGACGTTAATGATGTGTTAATTGGTGACCCTTACCAACCAAATCCGATTGCGAATACCAATCCGTTTTATCATATAGGAGTAAACCGACTTATTAATTCAATCATGCTAGGTATTGTTACTTATGATGCAAACCTACTTATCATAGAACCAAAATAAATGGATACCATAATTGTGACAGAGAAGGGGAATCACCCTGCTGTCAGTTCGTTAGGAACAAGAGTAATCAGTCCTGGAGAATACATCCGGAGCACTGAATATTTGTTAAAATCTACCAAAAATATAGTAAACCTTTGCGATGAATACGATTACCAAAGCACTGGATATTATATTTCGTTATTGGCAGAAGCTAGAGGGCAAAAAGTCATCCCTTCGGTAAACATCATGATCGACTTCAAATTACCTTCTTTGATTCGAGGTGATGCAGAAGATTTCGATAAAATGATTCAGCAAGCATTGGAGTCTGTCACAACTGATACAGTTGAATTACTCGTTTTTTTCGGAATGAGTGCCCAACCACAGTTTTCGAAATTAGGACAATTATTATTTCAACTTTACCAAGCCCCAATTCTGAAAGCTGTTTTTAATAAGCGAACAAAGTGGCAATTGAGCAGCTTGAAACCCGGCACTTTGGATGAGTTAAAAAATGGCGAGAATGATGCTGCATTTCAGGTGGCTTACCAAAATTATTTGTTGAATAAAAAAGTCACCAGCAAACAATTTATTAGAAAGAAATACGATTTAGGAATATTGGTTAATCCAGAAGAACCGGTTCCTCCTTCCGACCCAGCTGCGATTAAAAACTTTGTTTCAGCAGCTGAAAATCAAGGATTTAATGTGCATTTTATTGGAAAGAATGATTTTAACAAACTCATTCAGCTCGATGCATTATTTATTCGGGAAACTACCCAGGTAAACCACCACACTTATCGTTTTGCTCGAAAAGCCGAATACGAAGGGATTCCAGTAATTGACGACCCTGTTAGCATTTTAAAATGTTCCAATAAGGTATATCTTCAAGATTTATTGAAGTCACAAGGGATAGGAGTGCCAAATTCTGAAGTTTACATAAAAAGCAGTAAGCAAATTCTTCCTGAGCTTGGTTTTCCTATAATTTTAAAGACCCCAGATGGTGCTTTTTCAAAAGGAGTTAAAAAAGTGACTAATCAGCAAGAGTTTGACTTGCAATTAAAAGCTTTCTTTCAACACAGTGAATTGGTCATTGGCCAACAATTTATGCCTACTGAATACGATTGGCGTGTAGGTATCATTGGTGGTAAACCTCTTTATGTTTGCAAATATTATATGGCAAGAGACCATTGGCAAATTATAAATTGGGCTGGTAAAGAAAGCCGCAGATTCGGCAAGTCGGAAACATTTGCTATTGATGATGTTCCCCGAGCATTAATTAGTACAGCAATAAATTCATCCAAATTAATTGGAAATGGACTTTATGGTGTAGATATCAAAGAGGTAGATGGGAAATTTTATGTAATTGAGATTAACGACAATCCATCAATAGACTCTGGCGTAGAGGATAAAGTGGGTAAAAAAGCAGTTTATAATACTATTATTCAGCATATACTACATTTAATCGAACAATAAGAAAATGACTGAGCGTCCTGCGCTTCACTTGTTTCAAGCTTATGGAATTGAGCTTGAATATATGATTATAGACCGAGAAACACTGAAGGTTCGGCCTATTGCTGACTTGCTACTTCAGGAAATGGCCGGTGAACCGACCGGAGATTTCGAAAATGGCAGTGTAACATGGTCGAATGAGCTTGTTAAACATGTCGTAGAGTTAAAATGTACAGATCCAACGGCGGATTTAATTCAGTTGGAAAAAGATTTTCAAGCCAATGTTCAGTTGGCAAATAAATGTCTGGAAAAATGGAATGCTTGTCTATTGCCAAGCGCGGCTCATCCATTTATGGACCCCTTAAAAGATACTGTATTATGGGACTTAGATTACAATGACGTTTACAGTCGATATAATGAAATTTTTGATTGTAAGGGTCACGGGTGGTCTAACCTTCAGAGCACACATATCAACTTTCCGTTCAGTGGTGATGAAGAATTTAGAAAATTACATGCTGCTTGTCGCTTAGTTTTACCTCTAGTTCCTTTGCTTGCTGCAAGCAGTCCGATATTAGATAAAGCGCCAACCGGTTTAACTGATACCCGATTGCAATTTTATCGTGATAATCAAAAAAAATTCCCAGTTATTTCTAATGGGATCATTCCGGATTCACACTTAGGCCTTGCTGACTATACAGAAAAGGTTTATACACCGATTGCGGCTGTTCTTGCTCCATATAATTCTGATGATCTCTTGGATCCAGTTTGGGTAAATTCAAGAGGTGCGATGGCGCGGTTTGATAGAGGTAGCATTGAAATTCGGGTAATGGATATTCAGGAATGCCCAGCCATGGACATGACTATTTCGACATTTCTAATTTCACTTGTGCGCTATTTAGTAGAAGAAGTCAGTTGCGATTTTGTGGATCAGTATGCCTTTAAAACATCTGAGTTAAAAGATTTTCTAAATGAAACTATGAGTTTTGGTAAACATTCAAAAATGAATACCGCTTATGCGAGATTATTTGGAATTAACGATAATGACCTCGATATCGAAGGCTTTTTAACAAAAGTTTTAACGGAATTACACGGAACATATCCGTTTAATAATGAAGATCTTATTCGGCTGCAATATTTATTGCGTTTCGGTAATTTATCAGAACGGATTATGGAGAGTTATAATAACGGAATTTCCATAGATCAGATTTACCGAAATTTAGCAGATTGCTTAGATCGTAATCACCCCTACTCCGCATGAAAAATAAAGTGCTTATAATCAGTTGCGAACATGGGGGGAATTATGTTCCTCAGCCATTTTCAGCCCTGTTTGAAAGCAAAAAAGAAATACTTCATACCCACAGAGGATTTGATTCAGGCAGTTTGGAGCTCGGGATATTAATTGCCGAAACGTTCGGTGTTTTTCCAATTGTAAATCCTTACACTCGACTCCTTATTGATTGCAATCGATCTCCCGGCAACGCTTCCTTATTTTCTGAATTCACACAGTCATTAGATGATAAAAGAAAGCAACAACTTATTAAGCTCATTTATCATCCATATCGAGACAAAATTCAGCAGTTGGTACATCATGCTGTTTCCGAAAAACATCAGGTTATGCATATTTCCATGCATTCTTTTACTCCTGAGCTTAATGGACAAGTAAGAACCACAGATATTGGCTTATTGTATGACCCAAGCCGATCAAGTGAACTTACTTTTTGCAAAAATTGGCATAAGGAACTCCAAAAGTTAAATACACATCAATTTCAGATTGATCACAACCTGCCATATCAAGGAATTGAAGATGGTTTAACCACCTATTTAAGAAGTCATTTCTCTTCCTCTGAATACATAGGCGTCGAAATAGAAATCAACCAAAAATGGGTAGAAAGCACGTTATTCCCTCAAATGAATGAAATGGTAGTCGACAGTTTGAAGTCGTTCTTTTAGGATGGAAAGAAATGAAATTTGAAGAAGATTAACCAAATGATAAAATATAGAGGGACTAATATAGTGATTGAAAACCGGATGATATAACCAAAGAAACTAGGCATTTTCAATCCAATTTCCTCTGCTATTGATTTGACCATAAAGTTTGGTCCGTTTCCAATATAGGTAAAAGCACCAAAAAACACGGCTCCAATTGATATGGCTTTCAAGAAGCTGGCTTCATTTACTGCAAAATTAGCTACTTCATGAATATTCAAAATACTCATTCCTTGCGAAGCCATAGCTGCGGTTAAGAAGTTAATATAGGTTGGGGCATTATCCAAAAAGCCTGAAAGAATGCCCGTGCCCCAATAAAGTGTATTATGGTTTATAGAAGCCGCTCCAGTAGGTGATGCAGCAAAATTACCTACGATTTCTAATGCTGGCATCATAGTGCCGAATATTCCGATAAAAATAAATGCTACCTCACGAATGGGCTCAAAACTAAATTCATTTCCTTTAATTGCCGGCTTATATGCGAATCGGAACGAAAGAAAAGCGACCAATAACATAATAGCTTCTCTTAAAAAAGAAATTTTTTGTCCATCATAAGGAATATACGGAACCCACTCCAACACATTAGGATCGAGAAAAACGGCTGCTATCACGACACCTAGCCAAATGAAATTTCGTTTGCCAATTAACTTAATTGCTCCTGTCGGATTATATTGTTCATCTTCAAACATTTCATTGATTTTATGATTGCTTTTATCATAAAAATAGAAAACAACCAATAAGCCTATAATCGCGAACAGCCAAGGTTCAATATTGTGAATAAGTGTCCAGAAAAATGGAACACCTTTTAGAAAGCCCAGAAACAAAGGAGGGTCTCCAATTGGAGTAAGTGAACCCCCAATATTACTCACAATAAAAATAAAGAAAACGATGTGATA
>JAHEMU010000154.1 GCA_024643485.1 Cytophagales bacterium | reverse complement strand
CGGATAGAGGTCATTACGATCAAAAAACGGTTCATGGCATTTTAGATGCTTCCTTTTTATGTCATGTTGCCATTGGAATGGAAAAACATCCTGTGGTAATTCCTATGGCATACGGAAGGAAGGATCATTTTATCTACCTACATGGAGCAACAAAAAGCAGATTAATTCAATTTTTGGAAGCGGGAAATGAATGTTCCATTGCGGTGACATTAGTTGATTCGCTGGTATTAGCACGTTCGGTATTTCATCATTCCATGAATTATCGTTCAGTTGTACTTTTTGGAAAAGCGGAGAAAGTAATTGATTTGGAAGAGAAAATTGCTGGGTTGGAAGCCATCACCAATCATATATTGCCGGGAAGATGGGAGGAAGCCAGACTTCCCAATGAGATTGAGTTAAAAGCGACAACTGTGCTGAAAATTTCTTTGGAGCAGTCTTCAGCAAAAATAAGAACCGGTATGCCTAAAGACGAAAAAGACGATATGAATAGCGAATATTGGGCGGGAATTTTACCTATTTTAACTACCTTTGGTAAACCGGAAAGTGATCCTGAATTACGGTCTGGTATAGGAATTCCATCCAGTTTACAAAAGCTTTCTTGATATGGTCGATATTACAGCAAAATCCAACACCCTACGCACTGCCATCGCTCAAGCCGTTGTTACCGTTGGTTCAGTTGAAACCATTCAATTGATTAATAATAATCAAATTCCCAAGGGAAATATATTCGAAATGAGTAAAGCTGCTGGTTTGTTCGGGGTGAAGAAAACTTCAGAAATCATTCCCGATTGCCACCCTTTACCAATTGAATATACAGGTATTACGTTTGAGGTGCAGGATAAATCCATCTTGATTAAGGTGAAGGTCAAAACCATATACAAAACAGGGGTCGAGGTGGAGGCCATGCATGGAGCCTCAGTGGTGGCGCTTACTATGTACGATATGCTGAAGCCAGTAGATAAAAATGTGGAAATAGGTCAAATAAAACTGCTGTTAAAAACGGGAGGGAAGTCTGATTTCCAAGATGTTATTGACATGAAATTAAATGCTTCAGTTATTATATGTTCTGATAGCGTTTTTAATGGTTCGAAAGAAGATAAGGTGTCGGAAATTGTGACAGAAAAATTGACCAACCACGGCATTGATGTTATGCATCGCAATGTGTTGCCTGATGATAAAAATTCTATTCAAACTGAAGTACAAAGTCGTATTAATGCCAATGATAATTTAATTATTACGGTGGGTGGTACGGGTTTAACCAAAAGAGATACTACTCCTGAAGCAATAACGCCTCTTTTTGATAAGCAAATTCAAGGAATCGAAGAAACTATACGGAATTATGGTCAGGAACGAACCCCGTTCGCCATGCTTTCCAGGAGCGTCGTCGGGTTAAGTGGGAAAACATTAATTATTGCTTTGCCGGGTTCGAGTAGGGGAGTGAAGGAATCTTTGGATGTGTTATTTCCACACATCCTTCATGTGTTCCGCGTGATTGAATTTTAATCTAACGATTACCAAAAACGTAGGATTCAATTTTTTGATTCTCTCTAACCACGTATCCAGAATAATTTAATGGATAACCTTGCGATTCCAACATTAAGTGACTGGCGAAATCTCGACTGCAATTGATCGAATTTGGTAGTGCTGCCGTACATATTTCAACGGCTATTTCTAATGGAATACCAGTCGCTTTTTGTTCCTTTAATGTTACTGGACCTACGTGTAATCCAATTTTATATTGAAAATCCGTTTCCTTTGAGTAGAATTGAGCGATTTTTTGAGCCAAATCGGTGATAATGATTTGGGAAGTGTAGAGTACTGCGGTAAATTGATTATTCAATGTAACCTGCTTAAATAAAATGTCAGATTCCTCAAAAATTTCAGGATGTAGATATAGAGGTTCAGTCGAAATTGGTTGGTCGATACGTTGTAAATAAACCAACAAAATATAATAGATGGTCCTATTTTCTTTAATTTGTTTATTAATATTCGGTTCATAAACGTCCCGGTCATCAATAGGTGTATTGGGGTTTCGATAATCGTCGATATTTATGGAGTAAATGCGGTCTTTATAAGGCCATTCTTTCAGCATATTTCGGGTTCCACCTGTAGCATTACTCAAATCAAAAGCAGACAAAACAGATAATAGAACGGGTTTGGTCGACATTTTTTTTGCCCTAAGTACCGATGCTCCAAACAAAAGTTTGCCTAAGTAAAGAAAAAATTGATCGTCTGAACGATAAGGTTCTTCTGTCAGATAGTTAATCTTTACTTTTTCTTCAATTTTATGGTAACGTTCCACCCAATCTTCTCCGCCTCCTCGCACGCTAATTTCTAAAAATTCTTCCCTTTGAAAGGGAATGAAAATTTGCACTTCGTTTCCTGCTTCAATCATGGCTTCAGCAAAAAGGATATCAGCACCGCATGCTAGAGAACAATATCCAATGGAGATACTATAGGTTCGGATGGCAGCACGAATGGCATCCGAAACCATGGGGACCATTTCATTATGAAATCGCACATTTTTACGACCAGGTTGATCTACCATATGTCCAATAAACGAAGCAATTACAGGAGGTTTATATAAATTGATGATTTCGTCAGGGACATACATAAAGTGCTTTAACAACCAAAGTTGATTGCTTATAGAATTTATTTTACCCCAATCATTATGAGCTTCCTTTCTAGTTTCCAGATAAAATTCCGTCGCTTTTTCGTATTGTTTTAATATGAGATGAGCTTCTGCTTTAGTCGCAAGATCCCAAAAGTTATTTGGATGTTCACCCAACCCATTCAGGATTTGCTCCGAAATTCGTTTCGCCTCAGAAGCCCTTCCCATTATACGTGACATGGAAGCTGCATTTATGCCGGTATAGAAACTTTGAGTAAGCTGAAAATTAGTTAAATAGGTTGTATAGGCTAAGTTCCCATAATTGGGATCTTTATCAATCCTGAAAATTTCCTTATATATTCCTGCTAAAATTCCGGAAGTTTCAGCATTTTTTTTATCTCGATTGTAAAGTGGTTCTAAAATCTCCTTTGCCTCCATTGCGGAGCCTGATTTGGAGGTAGCTAACGCTAGTAATTGGATTAATTTATCATTTTCCCCCGTCGATTCAATGGTCGCTTCCGCTAATTGTCTGGCTTCAAAATACCGACCTTTTTGAATGAGGTCCTCTATATAATCTTCGGATTGATTCATTTATAATGATTTTCTCATATTAATATTATTTGAAAATAAGGTTTTATTTTATGCGGAGGTAAATTCTTCAAGAATAAAGTTAAAAAAAGGTGTTATTCTTATGAAGGTCATTAAATTTTTTTCTTTTATTCCATTTGAATACCTTTAGAATTATGATAAACAGTAATCAGGCATATAAAATTGTAACTAGCCATATTCCAAATTTTGGAGAGGAATCGGTTCAAATTGATGAGTCATTGGGTAAAGTATTAGCAGAGGATATTTTGGCTGACCGTCATTTCCCTCCCTTCAACCGAGTAATGATGGATGGAATTGCCATTTCATTTGCAAATTTTGAGTCTGGGGCAGTGCAATTTGACATATTATCTACTCAATTTGCAGGAGAAGCGCCATCGGATGAGGATCATTCACACGGGTGTATAGAAATTATGACAGGCGCCATGTTGCCTGAATGCTTCGACACCATCATTAAATACGAGGATATTGAAATTTTACACGGAGTCGCTCGAATTCTTCAGACTGATGTAAAGGCAGGGCAACACGTTCATCGCAAAGGGACAGACCGGAAATCAGGCGATATCCTTATGAATAAAAATATCAAAATTGGTGCTGCTGAAATTTCCATTTTAAGCACTGTTGGGAAGGATAGGGTGAAAGTTAGAAAAATGCCTAGTGTTGCGATTGTTTCGACCGGCGATGAATTAGTTGAAATAGGTGAACTTCCATTACCACACCAAATCCGAACTTCAAATAGCTATGCATTGTCTGCCGCTCTTCAAAGTTTAGGTGTTAATTCGGTAAGAATACATATAAACGACGAACCAGAATTACTTAAAGCAAGACTTAAAGAAGTTTTTAAATCGAATGAAGTAGTGATATTAAGCGGGGGAGTTTCAAGGGGTAAAAAAGACTATGTGCCTGCCGTTTTAGAAGAATTAGGTGTTGTAATGCAATTCCATAAGGTGGCTCAGCGACCAGGGAAGCCATTTTGGTTTGGATATAACTCAACGACAACTGTTTTTGCTTTGCCGGGAAATCCAGTTTCTACTTTTATGTGTTATCATAAATACGTAGTTCCTTGGGTACAATTGAGTCTAGGCATTATGCCAACAAAAAAATATGCCAGGTTAACTCAGGATTTTGAGTTTTTACCTGATTTGACTTATTTTTTACAAGTGACAGTTCAATCAGATCAAAATACTGGAGAATTACACGCTACACCTGTACCAGGACATGGGTCCGGTGATTTGGCTAATTTAATTGAAGCAAAAGCATTTTTAGAACTTCCACAAGGAAAGGCTATATATTCAAAAGGGGAGGTATTTGAATTAATAGAATATCATTAATTGATTCATTGTTTTCGCCGAATGATAAAATACGTAAGTGAGAGCAAAATCAAAGTCAATCCAAATACTTTGACGTCTTCCAATGTTAAATTGGATAAAAGCCAAACGATGGTAACAATGGCTAAAATCGGAACGACCGGACCATACGGAATGGTGAATCCTGGTTTGTTTTTAAAGGAATCTTTGGTTCTCAGTTTTAAAACGGCGAGCGCTATTCCTAAATAGATGATTAAAATGGCAACATTTGAAATTTGCACCATCCCTGCAAATCCCCCGATTAATGACATGGTTAGTGCTAAAACTGCATAGAAGATAATCGCAATGTATGGAGTAGCGAATTTGGGGTGAATTTTAGCTAAGGCATCTACAGGGACCACCCGATCTCTTGCTGCGCCATAAATGACTCTAGGATTATTTAAAAGCTCTCCACTTATGCTTCCAAACATGGAAATAAGTCCACCAATTAAAATAAGGGTAAGGCCGATTGGTCCGAAAACCACATTTGCAACCTCACCTAATGGATTTTCAGTGAAATTTACAATTGTTTTTCCTAAAACACCTTGTGAAACGGTTTGCAACATCATATATAACAAGAGAGTGCCGAAAATGCCCAATAAAATAGCTCTAGGGATTGTTTTTTGTGGATTTTTAACTTCTCCACTAACGCTTAAACCCGTTTCGGCTCCTTGAAATGCGAAAAAGAGAATGAGTGAAGTTTGACCAAGATCGGAAATAGATGGAAACCCTTCCCAAGTCAAATTAATGAATTCTACATCTTTCCAACCGATTATTGCCAATATAACTAAGGGTAATAATTTTAAAGTAGTATTTAATTTTACCAGTCCAATTCCTTGCTTTACCCCTATGACATTTATAGTGGCAAATCCACCAAATAAAATTATTAAAAAAAGAATTCGTACGGTTTCGCCTTTGAAAAATGGATGGAATGTTCCCAAGATATTAATTAATGCTCCCGAAATGGCTGCATCAGCAGCTATGCAGGAAATTATATAAATCACGGCGATTATAAATCCACTAAATCGTCCGAAGGCCACTTCTAAATAAGTATATACACCTCCACTAGAAGTAATTCTACTGCCTACCTCTGCAAAACACAACATAATTAAGATGACTAAAAAGCCGCAAAAAACGTAGGCTACCATAGTAGCATTCCCTAGACCCGCAGCGACTATGGCCGGCAAGGTGAATATTCCGGCTCCTACTATTATATTGACCATATTGGCACTCAAACCCAGTACCCCAATTTCTCTTTTTAATCCCTCTTCTTGTTGACTCATTAAATGCTAATTAATCTTATTTTTGAATATTTTTAAAGATTTTTCCTTTAGAAAAGAAGATAAGATACGAAATAATATGGATTGTTAAAGTCAAAAAATCGAGGGGTTGTAACTTATTAATGAACCATTTTGAGATTAACTTCCAAATATTTACTTAATTACCTATTTTTGCGCCTTAAATATTGATGAGTTATGTTCGATAATCTGAGTTTTAGAATTGATAAAGCCATTCAAGGCCTAAAGGGTAAAGGAAAAATTACCGAAATAAATGTTGCTTCTACGATTAAGGAAATTCGTCGTGCGCTTGTAGATGCGGACGTGAATTTTAAAGTAGCTAAAGAAGTTACTGATGATATAAAAGAAGCTGCAATGGGGCAGGATGTATTAACGTCAATTTCTCCAGGTCAGTTATTAACTAAAATTACCAGTGATCAATTAACTCAATTGATGGGTGGTAGCCACATCGATATTAAATTGTCTGGTTCACCTGCTGTAATTTTAATATCCGGTTTGCAAGGGTCAGGTAAAACGACTTTTACAGGTAAATTGGCAGCTCATTTAAAATCTCAAGGTAAGCAGGTAATGCTTGCAGCCTGTGATATTTACCGTCCTGCCGCGATTGATCAGTTAAAAGTACTTGGAGAACAAGTAGGAGTTGAGGTTTATGCGGAACCTGAAAATAAAAATGCCATTGAAATAGCAAAAAAGGCTGTAAAAATGGCAAAAGAAGGAGGGAAGAGCGTTTTAA
>JAHEMU010000153.1:2768-6681 GCA_024643485.1 Cytophagales bacterium | reverse complement strand
TTCAGTTAATTGGTGAATAATAGCTATTCCATTAAGTTCATTTCCATGAATACCGGCCGTTAACCCCAGCGTGGGCCCTTTTTTATTTCCTTGAATGACAATGGCCGGCACTAATATGGGTTTGCCGAAATTATCTGACCCCATTTCAATCCAGTAATGGTGAACACCTAAAGGAAGTTCTCCCATTTCCATTAATGATTTTAATTGTCTGTCATCTTGTGCCACTGCCTTTCCTAATTGAAAAACCAACACGAGCGATAACACTAAAAAAGGAACTACATTTTTCATTAATTTAAAATTATCGGAAGAACATATGCATACATAAGAACCGTAAGAAGAATGACTCCAAGAAAATTCAATCCCAACCCCGCTCTAGCCATTTCGGGAATACTTACGCGATTCGATCCGAAAATAACCGCATTTGTACCTGATCCTGACGGTAACATAAAGGAAAAGGAACAAGCAAAAGTTGCTGGGATCATTAATAAATATGGGTGAATGTTACCGGCAATCGCCATGGCAGCAAGTACAGGTAAAAAGATATTGGCAGTTGCTGTATTGCTATTAATTTCTGTAATAAAAATCATTAATGTGACCACAATTAATAGGATCACTACTTGAGGATAATTACTAATAATAGATAACTCTGCTCCCAGAAATTCTGCCAAACCCGTAGATTGAAAGGACGCCGCAATGGCATATCCACCCCCCACAATCATCACCACCCCCCAAGGTACGGAAGATGCATTTTTCCAATCAATAAGCGTTTTCACATGCTCCCTTCCGGAAGGAACTATAAACAACAATAAGGCTGCAACGATGGCAACAGTAGAATCGTGAACAAAATGACTTATTCCCAATAGAGTAGACCATCCTGGAATGATAAATGAACCTAATTCAATATCTCTTCTAAAAATCCACCCTAATGCCGTTAGCGTAAAAATAATCAGTACGCGTTTTTCCGCTACGGTCATTTTACCCAATCCTATTAACTCTTTATGAACAACCTCGTGACTTCCTGCAAATTCA
Source organism: Cytophagales bacterium (assembly GCA_024643485.1). Taxonomy (GTDB): domain Bacteria; phylum Bacteroidota; class Bacteroidia; order Cytophagales; family Cyclobacteriaceae; genus JAHEMU01. The sequence continues at coordinate 5,652 of JAHEMU010000153.1, read as the reverse complement.
CCAGAAATTCTGAAATACTTGATCATATAAAGCCAAACCAAAGGCAAAATAATAATCACCAATGGCATGCCTATTTTCATCCATTCTAAAAAATCAATTTCCGGTAAATTGGGAAACATTTTAGAAGCAACCCCTGCAAAGACCATATTTGGAGGAGTGCCTATTAAACTCCCTGTTCCACCCACACTTGCAGCATAGGCAATAGATAACATCAATGCTAATCCGAAATTCGTTTTATTTCCTTCCTCTTCTTCTTTATCGACTATTGCCAAAGCGATGGGCAACATTAATAAAGCTACCGCTACGTTTGCTATCCATAAAGACAAAAGAGCCGTAGCTATCATAAAGCTGAGGATGATTTTTCTTCGGCTTGTACCTAACTTTGAAATGATAAAAAGGGCAATTCGTTTGTGTAAATGACTTAATTCAATTGCTTTAGCAAGAAAAAACCCACCCAGTAACATGAGTACATAATTGTGACCATAATTTTCGGCGGTATCCCCGGCTTCCATTATCCCGAGTAATGGGAAAAGGGCTATAGGAACAAATGCAGTAGCATAAATTGGAATTGACTCAGTTACCCACCAAGTAGCCATTAATAAAGCGACGCCTAAAGCCTTGAGACCTTCTGCCGACATTCCCTCGGGTGCAGGTAGAAAAATACATAAAGCGAGGATTACAAGCCCGATGATTAAGCCATTGCGTTTAACATTCGTCGTTTTACTCAATTATTTGCTTTTTTTATAATTTTTTCCCAATTTTTATCAGCCTGAATCCTCAATTTTTCTGGTCCTTCCTCTAGCCAATCGTCTAATGTATTGTTAAAAAAAGAATTATAGAATAAATAGAGTTTTCCATCTCGGATCTCGTAGGTTTCGGGGTCTATGGAAACTTTTTTTCCGTTTTTTCCCATCGCATAAGCGCAATAGCCACCGTATTGTGGAAGGTACTGTTCAGGGTTATTTCTAAATTTTGCTAGATTCGAAGGTTTTGAAAAAAGATAGCTCACTCCATCGTGCATAAATCGATATTCCTTAAGTCCTTTCGAAATATGACCTCCGAAATATGCAACTACGTCATATCCTTCCGCTGCATAGCCATCTTGGATGTTTATATTTCCATTCTGACCATACACAAAACCTGAAAGGATCAATGCGAAACCCACTATAAAATATCTAATCATTATCTTTTGCCTATAAATGGAATTTTATTTTTTTGATCTAGCAGCAAAAGCAGTGCCATTAGCCAAACTGTGACCGCCATAAAAAAAAGAATTCCGTTATCATTGTTCACTTCAACACCCAAAGTAGTTAAGTGAAAATAAATGGCACCACTCATTAATCCAAGTGATAAAACGGCCCCTAACCATACCGTTCGGGGAACCAAAATCAAGATTGATGCGATTAACTCCATAACGCCTATGCCTACTCTTCCAAAGGGTTCCATGCCTAAAGTTGAGAAGATATAAACACTATCAGGATGTGCAGAAAATTTATAAAACAAAGTCTGCAAAAGAATAAAAGCCACAATTACTCTCAATCCGACAAACAAATATCTTTTCATAACCGGGTTTGTTTTCTGTTTTTTTCTTTAAATCCCATCTTAATTTACAAAAATTTCATCTACAAACAACCAAAGAGCTCCTTCCCTTTGAGGGTGAGATTTTCTACTAGAGGCTGTAATTTTCACATATTTTGCGTTCGTTTTTTCAAACATCACCTCTAACATTGCCAATTTTCCATTTGGCTCCGCTTCCTCCGTTATTTTTTGTTGGGCCACCTCCAAATAGTGGATGCCATCAGTAGAAACTTCTACTTTTATTGACGTAGGGAAATATACCCATGACCCATGATGTTCGATCGTTCCAATTCCTACAGAATGTATGGATGTTTCTTCTTCTAAATCTATGACCACCTCCATATCATTACCAAGCCAAGCCATCCAGTTTCCATCTCTTATATTTTTACTACCTCGAATTACGTCGGTAAGTTGCTTTTTATTGTTTCGAATGTATCTGGCATTGGGTTCTGACAAAAAAGAAACCTCTTTACCAGCTGCTTTATGGAATTCATAATGTCTTTGGAAAATTTTTGAAAGAAGTTTTCCATTCGAACTTGTCCAAGCCTTTACATCTGATGTTGAATTCAATTGAAAAGGCTGACTATATTCTAAAGTATCACCATCATTCACTGTATATTTAACTGTTGCCGTCGGAAATTCCGAAGACAATGCGATCGTAATTGCACCAGAAATACTATCAATTGATTCTTCGGACATTAAACTATAGATGCTATTTGAATAATTGATCTTTTCATCTGCGTATCTAATAAATAAGTGTTCCAATCTTCTGCTGAAGTCTTCCCAATTTTTAGATTCCTTAGGTGACCACAGTACTTCTGCCATCGCTGTTAGGCGCGGGAAAATCATATAGTCGGCATGAGATTCGGTGGGTACATATTCAGTCCACAAATTCACTTGTCCACCCAACACTAAACTCGCTTGTGCTTCCGACATGCCCTCCACCACTGGATCAAAGGAATACACCTTGCTCACTGGCAAATAACCACCTATAGCCAACGGCTCTGAATCTTGCGGCCCTTGGTAATAATCTATATAGCAATGGGAAGTAGGGGTCATAACCACGGGATGTCCTTCTTCTGACGCTTTTAGGCCACCTTCCACGCCTCTCCAACTCATAACTGCAGCATCAGGTGCTAGTCCACCTTCCAGAATTTCATCCCATCCTATCAGCTTTTTATTATTCGCCATTACGAATTTTTCCATTCGTTTTATGAAATAACTTTGTAATTCTTCCACTGATTCCAGCCCTTCTTCTTTCATTCTTTTTTGGCAATGTGGACAAGTAAGCCACTTTGTTTTGGTG
>JAHEMU010000153.1:0-2758 GCA_024643485.1 Cytophagales bacterium | reverse complement strand
GTGGCTTCATCTCCACCAATATGTACATAGGTGGAAGGGAATATAGGAAACACCTCTGCCAAAACATTTTCTAAAAATTCGAAAGTCGTTTCTTTTCCTGCACAATAAATATCCGTAATTGGCCATACACCACCCGACGGAACGCTAATAGAATCGGGTTGATCGAAGCACCCTAAATAAGGATAAGCTGCCAATGCTGGAGAAACGTGTGCCGGCATTTCAATTTCCGGTATCACTTCGACGTTTTTCTTTGCGGCATAAGCTACAATTTCCTTGAGGTCATCTTGTGTGTAAAAACCGCCATAAGTTCCCTTTTGATCCCGAGGTGCACGAGGTCGAGCATTCCAATGTTTATCCTCCTCGTCTACTCGCCAAGCACCTAAAGAAGTTAATTCAGGGTATTTTTTAATTTCAATTCTCCAACCTTGATCGTCCACCAAATGAAAATGCAGTACGTTCATTTTATGCATGGCAAGTCGATCAATCGTTTTTAGAACGTATTCTTTCGAAAAAAAATGTCTAGACACATCGAGCATCATACCTCTCCACTGAAACCGAGGTTGGTCTTTGATTTCTAGGGCTGGTATTTGGAAATAGTCAGATATCAAATCACCCCTTTCAGACTTTGAAGGAATCAGTTGGGAAAGGGATTGGATCCCATAAAAATATCCTGCAAAAGAAGATGCTATAATTTTAATTCCTTGTTTTTCAACAATTAGTTGATAGGCTTCTCTCGATAATGATTCATCCTTAACAAAGGTAATTGCATTCTCTTGGATCGCTTCGCTTGTCTGTAATTCGACTCCAATTACCTCATTCAATAAGGCATTTAGTGAACTTGCGGCTTCCTGTTGATCCTGATCTTCCGCAATTATTACACTTTTCGGTGACAGTAAGAAGGTGCCTTCTGAGGTTTGAACAGAAGCTGGAATTGGAATAATGTTCACCTCGATCGGCGCATGAGCCGTAGGTGCATTACAGCTGGCAACTATCCCAATAAATATTAATAAATTAAAAAAGTAGGCTATACGTTTCATATCATTTCATTTTTATCGCCGTCAATATACCAATTCAACTTAAAGGAACACACTTTTTTTACATCGAACACAATTGAACTATTTTAACGGTAGAGGAATGAAATTTAGAAATTTTTAACAATCGTAAATTCTACCCTTCTATTTCGCAAATCCTCTTTTCCAGTACTATTAAGGGGTTTTGATTTACCAAATCCTTGAAAACGGATCATTTTTGCTTTTACACCGTAGGAAATCAGTGCGTCACGAACTGCCTTTGCTCTTAAAAGCGAAAGCCTTTGGTTATAGGCAGCATCTCCGATTTCATCGGTATGACCGTCTATTTGAATGCTATTGCCTGATTTAAGCAGGTAGTCTGCCAAATTTTCCAGCTCTTGAATGGACGGTTCGTCTAAAATGGCACTATTAAATTCGAAATGGATTCGACTTAATGTATAGGTTTTTTGGAGTTGAATGGTATCTTGGAAATGCGGCACAGATAGTGGCCAAACACTCACATTATCAATAAAATAATAGGCTTTTTTAAAGAACATAGGTTCCAAATCTTCCCTATAAGGAATCTCAAATGATTTCGATTGAAAGTCTGTAGCAAAATTTCCAATTATTAACCCAACCTCCATACCAGTCGCTAAAAAAGTATCAACAACATGTTCCCATGTACCTGTTAAGGTATCAATCGCTTCCTTTTTTATATACTCCTTTAAAAAACTACTATCATTTTGATATAGAATTTTAACTCCGATTCGGTCTACAGACAGGTGGGAATAACTTGCAAGAATATAATCCATTGAAAATTGATATTCCTCTCCTTTTTTAAGCGGATGGTCAAAAGTGGTTTGTATATATTCTCGATATCCAGCACCATACAAATACAGTCCTACGTATCCATTTCCAAAATTAGAAAATGCTTTACCTGCCCAATTATAAGGAACGCCACTTTCAAGGCTGCAAGCATTAAAGTAATCGGGAGTACCAGCATCCGGAGATTTCCAATTAGGGAGAAAAGGCGCATACGATCGCTTCGAATAAGTGGTCGGACATTGAAAATAGTCTTCAAAATCCCCATTTTTTACCATTTCCTGACTAAAAATTATCCGATAAGATAAAGCGAAAAACACCAGGAAAATTCCTTTATACTTCATTGGCAAATTTTAATAGGGCCTCTACCAAAACGTCGAGCTCATATAAACTGGTGTACACATGAGGGGTGATTCTTACCCCATGAATGGATTCCCAATTGATGGGGGAGGTGTGTATTTTATACTCATTGAATAATTTTTGATACAATTCTCCAGAGGTAAGGCCGACCACCGCCACATTCGCGAGGGCACAACTAAATTGATCTTTTTGAGAGGTGAAAAAATTGATTTTGGGATGATCCACTACCTTTTGAACCCAATAATTTTTCAAGTAACGCAATCGATCTTCTTTTACCTTTGAGCCTATTGCAAGGTGAAAACTCAAGGCATGACCTATGGCCTGTTCTGGGGCAAACGACCGAGTACCAAGAGCTTCAAATTTTCTAATATCTTCCCCGGCGGGCTCATGATTCGGAATTAACGGCCAAGTTTTCCCAATATGCTTTTGTTTCATATATAGCATGCCGGTTCCAAAAGGAGCACACAGCCATTTGTGTAAACTAGTGCCAAAATAATCGCAATCCATATCAGTCAATGAAAACTCTATTTGGGCAAAAGTATGAGCTCCATCTACCACGCTGATTA
>JAHEMU010000152.1 GCA_024643485.1 Cytophagales bacterium | reverse complement strand
TTCTAAAATAAAACGCGCCATTAGAAAATCACCTTTAAATAAAGAAAAGGGATATGTATATTCTGGTCTTCCATTTTATTTATTTCCAGAAATGATTGAGCAAAAAACTGGGGTTGAATATAGCCGGTATTTATATGATAATTTTTACAGAAAGTTAGGCGCCAGCACCCTCATGTTTAATCCAATGGATAAATATGAGTTAACAAGAATAATACCGACTGAAAACGATACTTTTTTCAGAATGAAGGTATTGCATGGAGTGGTGCACGACGAAGGTGCTGCTATGATGAAAGGGATTTCCGGGAATGCTGGATTGTTTGGGACAGCTAATGATTTAGGCAAATTGATGCAAATGTATTTGAATATGGGAACATATGGAGGGGATAGATATATCTCATCAGCTACCATGCGTAAATTCAGTTCCTGTCAATTTTGTGAAGAAGGAAATTTCAGAGGATTAGGATTTGATCGCACACAGCCTGATCACCCCGAACGTCAAACCGCGGCATTGTCGGCAAGTGATCAAAGCTTTGGACATTCCGGTTATACAGGGACTTTTACTTGGGTAGATCCAAACAATGGACTGTTGTATGTCTTTTTATCGAATAGAGTGCATCCTACTAGGCTTAATACCAAGCTTTATTCGTTGAATATTCGACCAACTATACATCAAATAGTTTACGACTTATTAGAAGATAATTAGGGGTAATTATTTATTACTTTTATTGAAATAGACTTTCCGGATTTATTGAAATGGGATTTGAAATGAGTGTTTTACTCAGTTTGAATCCCATTTTTTTGAGATTAAAGGATGGATATGCCTTTTTGTTTATACGGTTTTAATAAAGAATTGGAAGGTTCCAGTTCGGTCACCAGATATTTTATTTTATCTACAGAGCAAATCCGATGGGGTTGTATGGTGTTGAGTTTTTCACACAGGCAAAGGCAAACAGTGATTATTGAATTTTGAATCATCGCTTTTTTAACCTGAGCTTCTTCTCGATCAATATCGGTGAGCCCAGCTTCCGCATCCATACTTCGAGTTCCAACGAAACACAAATCGGCTCTAATATCATTTAAAGAAGTAACAACATCAACACCTATGGCAACTTGTGCGCTTTTAAGGACTTTCCCACCAAAGAAAACAATTTCAATATTAGGGTTTTCGGTCAATTGTAGAGCAATAGGAAGGCTATTGGTAATTACGGTAAGAGAGATATCTGCAGGAAGCAACCTTGCCATTTCAAGATTAGTGGTTCCTCCATCCATTGCGATCACCATATCATCTTTGAGCAGTTTTCTTGCTTTGCGGACAATTTTCACCTTCTCCTCGTGGGCGTAAATTTCTCGTTCTTTGTGGCTAAATGGAATATATGTACTCGCCATTGCGCCACCGTGGACTTTTTTAATTTGTCCGGAGTGGCTTAGCTCCCTTAAATCACGGCGAATGGTATCTTCAGATACGTTCAGTTGCTCGCTTAGGTCAGAGGAACGAACCCGATTATACGTTCTAATTTCTTCGAGTATAAAATTGATTCGTTCCTCTTTTTTCATGTTCCTATCGGTTCATATTGCCTAGACCATCAGAAGATTCCTGGAAGAAGTCATCGAATTTCTTAGAAAGTTCTTCTTCCCCGGCTTCTAATAAGGTTCTTTGCAACATATTTAATATTGAAAGATTTCTTCTCATGTTGAAGCTTTCCGGGTTTGTTCCACTTTCGATATCGTACCTAATTTCTTCCATAATACGAGTACCGTATACTTCTGCAATTTCTCGTGCTTTTTCTTTTTCGTCGACATTAAACAAGAAACCAACCAATGAAAAAGTACTTACATCGTATGGTATTGCAGTATCTGGAATTTTTTCCAAACTAAATAATGCCACTTCTCTCGCTTTATCCTTTTGACCTTCGTCTATTAAAGCTTCAATCAGTGTATTAAAAGTTAAACGGAGGTTTCTAACCATACTTCTATAATCCTCGTTGTAATTGGTAGTCGGGTTATCGAGTTCTCGGTATGAAAACTGATTAATCATTTTATCATACATTTTATCCGTATCCACCAAGTCGTATCGGCTTAAATTTCTGATAGGTAAAATTCGATAAGCGTCACCTTCTTGAATCAAATAAGGGTCTAGATTAAACGAAATTTGTTGTCGGGAGGTGTTATTAAGGTAGATAGGTCGTTCCCAATTATTTGAAACAAGCAAATCAAGTAATAATATATCCTTCTTTTCTAGACTTCCGCTCTCTTCACCAGTTTGTGGGTTTTGAGAAACCTTCATGCTGAAGATCATATTGTCAACAAGGAGAGTATCAAATTTTTCGGGGACAATACCCAACTCATCTACTTTTTTACGGTCGATACTTAATCCAAAGTATTTAGCTGGAACAATATTGGTGGAACGGTATGTTCTCTGAAGTAACTTATTGTTTTCCTTAATAAATTGAATAAACTGTTTGGCATCAAGTACTTGATCAGTAAGTTTTTCATAGATCAAATAATCATTTAAACCCCCTTGCTTGTAATTCTCTGGTGTTAACGTCAGAGGGAAAGGCGCTGATTCATGCATTTGATGTCTCATTTGATCAATATACCAATCTGTATTTGAGTAACTCAATACGATTACCCTTACATCTGTCCTGAAACCTTCCACTTCTTGAGCATACCATAGCGGGAAGGTATCATTATCGCCACCCGTCATTAGAATTCCGTTAGGCGCAATGCTTGAAAGTAAATTCTTAGCGGTATCTACCGAGAAGTACCGGTGAGAACGGTTATGGTCGTCCCAGTTTTGAGTAGCCATCAAAGCCGGTGCAGAGAAACATATTACAGAAGCAATTGCTAAACTCGCTTTGTTGTTTTTAATAATTCCTTGAAGGAAATCACTCATGGCGATAAGTGCAAATCCAATCCAAATAGAAAATGCGTAGAAACTACCAACGTAGATATAGTCCCTTTCTCTAGGTTCAGAAGGAGGGCCGTTCAAATATAGAATAAGCGCAATTCCCGTAAGGAAAAACAGCATACCAACCACTCCAAAATTCTTAGGATTTTTCATCATTTGGTAGAACATTCCCAGAATTCCTAAAAATAGAGGAATCATGTAATAATTGTTTCTGCCTTTATTATTGGCCAGTAATTCAGGGATGTTTTTATTTGATTCCCACGGCATAAGCCAACCTGCATCCTTGATATCACTTTCTCTCCCAACAAAGTTCCAAAGGAAATATCTCATATACATATGTCCAATTTGGTATTGCAACATATATTGAATATTGTCCACAAAGTCGGGTTTTTCATTAGGCCTTAGCCCTAAAATCTCTCTGTACCGTTGTTGATGGTCAGGGGAGGTTGAGTAAATTCTAGGAAGTATTGTTGTTCTTTTAGAGTCATACACATACGACATTTTTTTATCGCTTTCTTCGTATTTTTCTTTTCCTTTAACATAAACAGGAGCTCCAACATCGGTGCCTACTGGTTGTGCATCAAAATATTGACCAAAAAGCAAAGGACGACTACCGTATTGCTCTCTTTTAAGGAATTTAACAAATCCCATCACATCTTCGGGATTATTTTCGTCGATTGGAGGATTGTAATTACTTCTAATGACGATTATTGCATAGCTACTATAGCCTATAAGAATAAATGCAAGACCCAATAAAAGTGTGTTGAGAATTTCTTTTTCGTGTTTGTTGGTGTAATAAATCCCGAAAACTAAAGCAGAAATAATTACCGTACCGATGAAAAAGGCACCAGATCCAAAGGGAAGGTTTAGCGTGTTAACGAATGTAAGTTCAAAAATACCAGCTAGAGTAGGGAGCCCAGGGATAATGATATCGTTGATGAGGAGGATGAGCGCCCCGGATATCATCATAGTAAGGAGAATTCCCATTTTAGTAATTCTACCATTGAATTTCTTGAAGTAATAAATAAGTCCAAGAGCGGGGATGGTTACTAAATTAAGCAAGTGGACGCCAATACTCAATCCCATCATATATGCAATGAGAATCAGCCAACGGTTTGCTTTGCTTTCGTCATCAATAATTTCCCATTTCAGCATAGCCCAAACGACAAAAGCTGTAAAAAACGATGACATGGCATAGACTTCTGCTTCCACTGCTGAGAACCAAAATGTATCAGAAAAAGTATAGGCTAATGCACCTACTGCGGCAGAGAGAAACAAAGTGATACTTTGATTTTGAGTGAATTCAGCAATTTTTCCGTTACCTATTAATTTTCTTCCCAACAAAACGATGGTCCAATAGAGGAATAAAATAGTGAAGCTACTACTTAATGCACTGACCATATTGATCCAATAGGCTACCTTTTCAGGGTCATCAAATGCCAAAAAGCTAAAAATTCGGCCTATTATCATGAAAAATGGTGCTCCAGGAGGGTGGGAAACCATTAATCGATAGGAAACTGCTATAAATTCACCACAATCCCAAAAACTGGCGGTATGTTCCAGCGTTAAAACGTAAACGATAGTTGCTATCGCGAATACAATCCAGCCGGTAATATTGTTTAATTTCTGAAAACTCATTTGAGTAGTTTTGTTTAATAATAACAAGGTGCGAAAATAGAAAATTATTGGCGAACATTCACTGAAAAATATTCAAATGGTAGTTTACTTATAAACATTTACATAAAACAATAACCATAATAAGAAAAGGAGGGCGTAAAAAACACCCACAATGGCATATGAAATATTCAGTCTTTTTCTGGCTTTAGCGTGAATTAAATGTGCGAGAAAAAACCAATAACCAATTTCGAAGATGTTTAATGCTTTAGCAGGATAATGGTATTTATCTGCCAAAAGGGTGGGGTCCATAAAGTTCATCAGGCTCAAGGGATAAAAAGATCTGATTTCGTAATAATTAGTATTCGTTTCAAAAAATAGAAAATACCCAATTTTAAGTATTTCAGGGATGATAAAAATAAATTCAGCAGCGGTGACAATCCCAAAAACGTCTTTAAACGTAATTCGATATCCAAAAGTGAAACTCCCGATCCATATCATAAAAGTGATAAGCGAAAATTTAAACAAATAAATTATGGGCACCGTTAAAAATTGAAGAGAGCTAATGGCATCGAAAAGCCCTAACTGTCCTTGATTTTCTAAAACAATAAACGCAGTAGTTTCGTATTCTATAAAGGATTTTTTTACGAATAATAAAAGCCAGGTTGTAAGGCACAAAAACACGAAAAGAAGTGTTTTATTGGTATTGAGTAATTGATTGAACAATGGGCCGAATTTTAAGATTTAAATATAAAGTTATTGTTAATCCTTAATTTATTGATAGGAAAAGCGCTATTTTTGAGCGATAATTTATGAAGCCACTTTTGATTATTTTTTTATTGTTATTCTCTTTTTTCGAGGGAATAGGTCAATCCACTAACGAGGTAAAGATTTTACTATCTGACATGCAGGTGCAAGTGGAAGCTACGCAAGGCTTGAATGATATGTATAATTTTAAATTCAGGAGAGCGGAGAGTCAGTTTTTATGGCTGAAAAGTAAGTATAATGATCATCCACTTCCATACTTTTTATTGGGGTTGAATGAGTGGTGGAAGATCATGCCCGATATGAGGAGTAAAGATCATGATGATCGATTTTTAGCCTACATGGATACCGTAATCACCATTTCTGAAAAAATGTATGAAAATCCTGAAAGTAAAGTAGAGGCCTCCTTTTTTCTTAGTGCTGCTTATGGATTTAAAGGCAGGCTATATTCCGACGAGGAACGTAAAAATTGGAGTAAAGCTACTTATGTCGGAAAAAAAGCGTTGGATTATCTAGAAGACAGTAAAGGAAAGCATGATTTAAGTCCCGAGTTACTTTTTGGTGATGCATTGTACAATTATTTTTCAGTTTGGATACCCGAGAATTACGCATTATTAAAGCCTGTAATGATGATGTTCCCTAAAGGAGATAAAGAGTTGGGGATGAAGCAATTGAAAGAAGTGTCATTCAACGCATTTTATACCAGAACCGAAGCCATGATATGGTTGATGCGGATTGAGCACAATTATGAAAACGACAACAAGGGAGCTTTTTACATCGCAGAGTATTTATACAAGACCTACCCAGACAATGCATATTTTCATCGTTACTACGCGAGGTTATTATATAGCACAGGGGAATATTCCAGGGCATTAGAAGAATCGCAAAAAATATTAGACGATATTGATAATGGTAAAATCGGATATGAGGCGACTAGTGGGAGATATGCCGCTTTTTTCGCTGGACATATCACACAAATGAGAGGAGATTACGGTAATTCAAAAATTTATTATAACAAAGCCATTGATTACGCTAGGCAAATTGAAGCAACAGAAAGTGGATATTATCTATATTCCTTAATAAATTTAGGATGGATTTATCAGAAGGAAGGAAATAAAAAAATGGCGAAGCAGTATTATCAAAAGGCGAAGAAAGAAGCGAGTAGGAGTCACCCTGCATATGATACGGCAAAAGAACGCTTGAGGGAGTTGTAATGGGCGCCAAAGATCTTGTTATTACCCCCATTTTTATTTTAATCATCCTGGTGATAGGATGGTTTTTACGTCGGAATTGGGCGGATCAAACTACAAGAAAGTATTTTTTACCCGCATTAATCACCAAAATTGGCGGAGCGCTCGCGGTAGGGATTATCTACCAGTTTTATTATAGCGGAGGGGATACCTTTAACTATCACACTCACGGTAGCATACATATTTGGGAAGCCTTTTTAAATAACCC
>JAHEMU010000151.1 GCA_024643485.1 Cytophagales bacterium | reverse complement strand
CGTTTTAACAAATTTAGGTTGATATAAGGTGTTTGATTGTTCAAGAAGAAAATCGACGTCAGATTCACTTAAAGAACCACAGCAAAAAACAGAAGGGCACTTAGACAATATATTGTCCTGGTAAAAAGCTTGAATTTCTGATCGATTAATTTGCTTCAAATTGAGGTCATTGGTAAAATCAGCATAGGGATGATCTTTCCCAAAAAGCGCGGTTCTAAACTTTCGCTCTGCTTGAAAATTAGTTTTCTTAAGCTTGATGGAAAGTTCACTAAGGGTCTGTTTTTGTAACTTCTCTAATTCCTCATTTGGGAAATTTGCTTCTTGGATGATTTCAATTACAAAAGGAAGTAATTCTCGAATTTTGGAAACAAGAATATATGCGGTAACCGAAAATTCATCTTCTCCAGAGTGAGATTCTATAAACGCGCCAAATCGCTCAAAATATTCATTAATTTGTGCTGAATTCTTATTAATCGTTCCGTCTTTGATTAACCTGGAAGCAAAAAGTGCTTGAATTTGCGATCCCTTTACCGGATTAAATTCCCAAGTAAAATCGATTTTCGCTACCGGTTGGTCTACCTGACCATAAAAATATACCGGAACTCCTTTTTTTGAAAACAACCGTTCAACCTCAGGTATCTTTTCAATTTTTGGAAGGATACAGTCAGGTGCAGAAATTCGATCAATCATTATTGTTCTATAACAGATTCGTCTTCTGAAGAAGCGTCTTTGAAATTTATATGTATTGAGAAACGAATGGTTTCAGCTAATGGGTGTTCCTGTTCTTTTGGAACCAAATAAGCAAAATCCATTCCGAAAATTTGATATTTCAATCCAAAACCTAGGGTTAAATACTTTCGGTTTCCCTTAGATTGGTTCTCGACAAAATATCCAGCTCTAGCAGCGAAACTATTATTATACCAATATTCCGCTCCCATAGAGACCATAAATTCTTTGATTTCCTCGTTAAAACCATCCGGAGCATCACTGAAAGACCCAAAAACTCCGCTAAGCATAGATCGATTAGGGTCCGATCCTCTAACAATATTTCCTTGAGAATCTCGTACTGGTGGACTTGGAACGAGGAGTTTGTTTAGATCTAATGAAAAAGAAAATGAATTGTAAGGATCAATTTCTGTGGTATAGGTAGAGCCAATTCTCAAATTAGTTGGAAGAAAATCCTTACTATTCTCATCACTGTATGTAAGCTTGCCTCCGATATTTGAAATATGCGCTCCCAAAGCGACATTTGAAGACTTTCCGCTTGTCATTAAGTCCTTTTTATAAAACACACCTACATCACCGGCAACACTATTTCCAGGACGAGCATCTATGCCTCCACTTGAGAAACTTCCCGTTAAATTACTATTGATATACTTTAATACCACGCCTATACTAAAGTCTTCGGTTAACATTCTAGAATAACCCATGTCAATCGAGAACTCTTTAGGATTAAACTGACCTAAAGAAACATTTTGTTCATCGGTAAAAAAGATTTCACCCAAATCAAAGTATTTCATCGCAATCGAAACTGCTTGTTCACGGGATAATTTGTAATAACCAGATAGATACGTGATAGACATATCGTTTATGATCTTACCTAACCAAGGAGTATAACTCATGGAAAATCCCATATTCTGTTCCATGTAAACTAATTTACTTGGATTCCAGTATACAGCATTGGCATCAGGGCTGATTGCTACCCCAACATCACCCATACCGGCAGATCTAGCATCTGGTGATATATTCAAAAAAGGAACAGCTGTTGTGATCACACGATTGGTGGTGTCCTGCCCTATAAGAACTTGAGCAGAAACCATTCCGGTCACACTCAAACTCATCACTAAAAAAAATAATTTTTTCATCATCATCACGGCCCTAAATATAGTTAATTCATATAAATTAACTTTGCTATTTTACTATTTTTTGATCCATCTGCTTTCGACTGAACAACTAGTTGAACAAAATACAGCCCTTGTTCCAACTGCATTCCATTATTAAGTTGTCCATAAATACTCTTAATTTCAATGTTTGAAGCACTCTTTTCAAATAAATAGGTTTCATCTTCTAACATTTTCCCCACGGAACTAAATAATATATATTTTACAATCACATCATCTCCAAAACGATTATGTGTAAAACTTATTGTTGAATTTATCCTAAATGGATTAGGGGCAGTAGAAATTTCGAGAATTTCTATTCCTTTCTTTCCATTTACATAAAAGTAGGATGATGTTTTACCCGCATTTCCATAAACATCTCTAGCGAGGATTACCAATTCATGCCTACCCGGGGCTAAATCTTCCAAAAGGAAATTTAAACTTCCTTTTGTGAAATCATTCGAATTCGCAGAATAATACTCGTTGAGCACTATATGAACGGTATCATCTAAAATGGCTTCTACATTTTGATCCACCCCAATTCCGGTGGTTGATATTCCACTTTCATCATAAAAATCAACAATAAGTAACGCATCTTTACCTGTTTGGTCTCCTGGCATAAAATCCCTAGTATCCAAAAATGCAGAAATAGAAGGCCCCGTAAAATCCGTCACTGTATTATTCTCACTGCCTCCAATCACCAACTTCAGATTACTACCCGACGCTTTCAAATCACCGTCATTTGTTTGCGCAAACAACAATATTTTACCTTTCCCAAATTCGTAATTGATGTTTTTAGGGACGATGAAATTTATATCAAAAACACCATTTTGAACTTCTGCTTTGCCACTAAATAACAATGTTTGCCATTCTGAAAACTGAAATGGCTGATTTTCATCTCCCAACGTCACTTTTGACGTTTTTTTATCAAACAATTTCACTTGAATCTCTCCATTAAAGCCCGATGAAAGCGTGTTTTCATTATCTACAATGCTTCCTTTCAGTGTGGTTATATTCATCGCGCCAAGGGTAGTCAAATCAGGGTCTCCTTGATTAATTTCGTTTACAACCGCCCGCAATTCAGGATATGCTAATTTCATTGATGGGTCGCCTAATAAGGAGAAATTTCTGTTATTAACTCCGTTATTACTTTGATTCTTCGTTCTTTTAAAAATTTCTCCCAATGTTAAATTTTGACCATTTTCTTGTTTAAATACTTCTCCATAAAAAGCTTTATTTAATATAAAATTGGTCGAACTAAAAACGGGTCGGGAAGTAGTTACTAATCCGATTCCTCCACCAGAAGGTTGCATCAAAGCGAGTTCCCCTGCCGAGATAAAAAATGGGTTATCATGCCTTCCAAACTCACAGGTTGCAGTAACTAAAAGCGGTAATTTAGATTTGTTATCCCAATCTTCCATAGTAAATTTATCAAAAACATTTCGCTCTTGCATCAATCCCGATGGTCCACCATGCCCAGTGTAATTGACAATTAAAGCCCCTTCCTGAACTTGCTTTTTAATGGCCTGTTTCATGTCCTCAGAAGTTTCTCCTCCCGGTTTTGCTTCCTGAATATAGGCGTCCAGAAAAATTCTCTTTGGTTGTATTCCACTATATGTAGTATCGACAAATGTGGCTAATTGATCCGCTTGACTCATGTGGGTATTGAAATCCCCATCATCTGCCAAAAAGGCCACATTAGACTTCCACATTGGCTCAGAATCGAAATTTTTTGAATAATATTCTAATTTTTTAAGAACGTTGGATGCCTCTTGAGCATTTGTTACTGGCAGTCTTCCAATTCCAATTTCCATGGTATGATCACCTTCACTATTCTCTTCCCATTCTCCTTCATTTTCTTCCAAAAAAGTATAATAATCATCCGAACCGTACGTTTTTAATGGATGAAGGAAATCCCTTGATTCATAAATTGGCACAAAATTATTATCGGTTTCATAAATGTTTTTAACATCAAAATGTCCTTTACCAAACAATAATACATTTTGTAAATATTGGGGACTATCGGAACGCCAATACATATATCGTATAAAATTTCTTATGGCCGTAGGATCGATCCTACCCCCTGAAAATTCATTAAAAATTTGAGTAGTGGTGACTACCCCTACATCAAGTTGATTGGTCGAACGGCGAAGATTTGCCAATTGATTCGCATAAGACTCAAACTCAGGGGCAGTAATGATTAAAAACTCCACAGCAGAGGTGTTCTTAATATTTTGTGTACTGATTTTTTCCTTGTATTCAGGAATTAATAGACTTTTATTTCTATCAAATAAATTATACCCTAAATTCAAATTATTTGACGACCCAAAAATGACACCCCCTACTTCTTCTTGATATGGTTGGTAGGAAATTGTTAAATCGTCTTCGATTCGAACCAAATCCGTATAACTTGAAGTTGTCTTTACTCGGTAATTGGAATTGAGTTGATCAACTGATTTAAAGCTATAAAAAGTGGTTTGTACACTGCTATGGTTCAAGGCAATTTCCCCTTGAACTACAATATTCATTAAATTCCCTTCCGAAATTTTAGCTCCAGTATTTGGATTGAATTTTATAGAAACAACAGGATCTCCTGTAATTAATGAAGAAGCTATGGAATAATTCCCCTTAACCAACCGACCTTTCAAATCATAACGATAATCAGATACTTGCATAACCGGAATTTGTCCCAACTGAAATCCGTTCAATCCAACGTCAAACGATGCTTGTAAATAGGAATAACCAACCATTTCAGCTTTTACTTTAATGGTTGAATTTGAAACTGGTTTCCAATCACTTACCACGTAGCTACGCTCATTGGTTGACGCAGAGAAATAATCACCCAGCCAATCCCTACCCGATAGTAATTTTGATAACTTTTCTTGCTTAAAAAAGGTCCCTACATCTGATGTTTCAATTATCTGGGTAGCATCCCAGGTATTTTCATTTAAAGTAATCTCTTTTCTCGATGATTTGCCATTAATTCTAAGCAAAACGTAGTAGTCGTTGTCATAATTATTAAAAGCTAAATCATATTCTTTTGATTCTTGATTTGGGATTAACCGATGCGCACCCGGACTATAAAAAATCAAATAATCATTTAGATTAAAGGTTCCATCACTGCCAGATTCCACAATAATGGTCATTTCCGAAGGGTCGTACGGGAAATTTACAGCATTTGATTGGGGTAAGTTGCCGGATGGCACGCCAAATAGCTGAATTTGATCTGGAATTATTTCCCCGATGGAAATTCCCCAATTAACTAATTGTTGGCCAGTGATTTTATACATCCCTGCCTTTGTTGCTTTTAGCTTATACCAATCTCCTTCGCTTAATACAGAATTAGACACGGGAATTTCCTGAGCATACATCGCTGTACTCATTAAAATTATCCATATTAAAATCTGAATTTTCTTCAATTAACTAAAATTGGTTCTCCTTAAACAATACTAACACCACCTTTAGGGTAAACGTTTCTGAATGCTAATTATTTTTTAACAGGTATAAAGGAAAATAAGATGTAACTCAATATAATAAAAGGTATCGCAGCAATACCAAAAATCACAATAGAAACACCCGCTGCAATAAGCGCTAAGAATTTCCATTGGTTTTCTTTCCAACCCAAAGATTTAAACTTTAAAGCAAACATTTTAACGTCCATGATAAGTAACCCACTAAAGATAACGGTTAACGTTATTAAGGCAGGCAATGTGTGTAAAAAAGCCAAACTCACAAAGGGTAGCCCAGTGATAAACATGGTATTTGCTGGCGTATTTAACCCATAAAAAGTATCTGATTGTCGCTCATCCACATTAAATTTCGCTAATCGTAAGGCTGAAAAAGCGGTAATTAAAAACCCGATATAAGGCAAATATAAATTATCGGTTGTCGCCTGTATCATGTAAAACATCGTCATTCCAGGCAGCACTCCAAACGTTACCATATCGGCCAGCGAATCCAATTCCTTTCCAATTAGAGAATTTACTTTTAGCCTACGAGCTAAAAAACCATCAAAAAAATCAAAAAAACCACCCGCGAGCACAAAATATATGGCTTTATCAGGACCATTTTGTGAAATATATAATATTCCGATGGTTCCCGATAATAGATTTGCTAGGGTAAATAAGTTGGGAATATTAAACATCATCTAATAGCACAAAAAGGGTTATACTTGATTTCGTCTTTAATGGTCGTGGTTTCTCCATGACCAGAATATACCACTGTTTCTGGTTTTAGATGAAACATTTTCTGATGAATGCTTTTAATCAATGTATCCATATCACCCCCTGGTAAATCGGTTCGACCAATACTTCTGTGAAACAAAACATCTCCACTCAAACAAATACCTTCACTTTCATTCACTAAAGCAATATGACCTGGAGCATGACCAGGGACAAATAAAATATCGAAAGAACTGTTTCCAAAATCAATTTTATCTCCTTCTTCTATAAATTCATCTGGTTCACTTTCAGAATATTTATTAAAACCGTAATTCGGTGCATATACCTTTACTGAACGCAATGTCTCTAAATCCTTTTCATGAATTATCAGTGGGATTCCAAACTTTTCCTTCAGATAATGGTTACCTAAAACGTGATCAATATGACAGTGAGTATTTACAATTTTAACAGGTTTCAACTTTTTCTGTTCAATAAAAGTGACGAGTTCTTGATGCTCTGCAGCATCATAACAACCCGGATCTATGATTATGGCTTCCCCTGTTTCGTCAAAAACAAGGTAGGTGTTTTCCATAAATGGATTAAAAACAAAACTTTTTATTGTGATCATAAAAAAAACGCTTTCTATTTCCGCGAAATTAGCCAAATTTGAACAATCATTTAGTACAATGGACGATATATTGGATTATATTCTA
>JAHEMU010000150.1 GCA_024643485.1 Cytophagales bacterium | reverse complement strand
TGGAGTCTTTTTTGCTAATCCAGGAGCCGTCCGTTTAGAAAATAAGCTAATACAATGGCTTTCTAGTGTAATTGGTTACCCTGCTTCTGCTCACGGAAATCTTACCAGCGGGGGTAGTATTGCTAATATGATTGGAATTGTTACCGGTCGACATAGCAAAGGAATTAAAGCTATTGATATTCCTACGAGCTGTATATATCTAACGAAACAAGCACATCATTCTATTGCAAAGTCTATTCAAGTAGCGGCCCTTCACGAATGCCAAATTCGATATATCGATTTAGATGAAGGCTATAGGATGAATGTTTCGGCTCTAGAGAATGCCATTAAAAAGGACCTTTCGGCCGGATTAAGGCCCTTTTTAATCGTTGGTTCGGCAGGCACCACCGATGTTGGTGCGATTGACCCTATGAACCAAATGGCAGACGTCGCTGAAAAATATAATTGCTGGTTTCACGTGGATGCGGCTTACGGTGGGTTCTTCATTCTCACCGATGAAATTAAACCTAAATACAAAGGGATAGAACGTGCCGACTCGGTGGTTATCGATCCGCATAAAGGGTTATTTTTGCCTTATGGACTTGGTGTTTGCTTGGTTAAAAATCGTGAGAATTTGCAAAAAGCATTTACTTTTCAAGCGAGCTACCTTCAAGACATCGCTTCGGCTACTGATGAGATAAACCCAATGGATGTATCACCTGAAATGACCAAACATTTTAGGGGACTTCGCCTTTGGATACCCATTATGTTGTATGGAATTGAACCTTTTAAAGCTGCCCTTCAGGAAAAACTTCTGCTTACTAGATATTTTCAACGCGAAATTGAGAAAATCCAGGGTTTCAAAGTTGGTTTACCCCCTGAACTTTCTGTTATTACCTTTCGTTATATTCCCGATTCTGGAGATGAAAATGCTTTCAATAAAGCCATTATGGAATATGTTCACCGCGATGGCCGGGTGTTCTTTTCATCCACCACAATTGATGGAAAATTCACCCTTCGACTGGCCATTTTATCTTTTCGATCGCATCTAAGCACCATTGATTTGGCCTTAACCGTTTTAAAAGAAGCCGTAGCACACATTAAATCAACCTCAAACTGAAATTATGAACCAAAGTACGTATTACGATCCCGCAGATTTAAAAAAATTTGGAAAAATAAGTGAGTTTGAACCTAAACTCGCAGAAAAATTTTTCGATTGGTATAACGAAGTCTTCAAAGAGGGCGCATTAACTGCCCGAGAAAAAGCGCTTATTGCCCTCGCGGTAAGTCATGCGATTCAATGTCCGTATTGCATTGACGCATACACGAAAGGCTCTATGTCGCACGGGGTGTCTAATGAGGAAATGATGGAAGCAGTTCATGTATCTGCTGCTATTAGAGGCGGTGCATCTTTAGTGCATGGTGTTCAAATGATGAATAAAGCTAAAAAACTTTCGATGTAATGATAAAAAGCTTAAAAGCACGAAATCATGAGTTATCCTCAGTAAATCAGCAATTGGAATGGCTTGCCGGCCCGCCCTTTTCTACTGGCGATTTACCTTCATTTAAACAAAAACTCTCCGATATCGGAATTCCTCAGCTTATCCCTTCTACTCTCGATATTCTACAAATGAACATCGGGTATATGTGCAATCAAACCTGTCGACATTGCCATGTTGACGCCGGGCCAGACCGAAAGGAAATGATGACAAGGGAAACGATGCGGCAATGTTTGGATTTTGCGGTAAACAATAACATTCAAACATTGGATATTACGGGTGGAGCACCGGAAATGAATCCGGATTTTTATTGGCTTATCGAACAAGCCTCTGAAGCGGGAATTTCTGAGATTATCGTTAGGTCGAACTTAACGATTCTTCGTTCCAACAAAAAATACTTCGATACTCCACTCTTTTTTAAAAAACATGGTTTGCGAATTGTTTCCAGTTTGCCTTTTTATAAAGCAGACAAAACAGATAAGCAGCGAGGGAAAGGGGTATTTAATCATTCCATTGAGGCCTTAAAAGCTTTAAATGAAGTCGGTTATGGAAAGGAAGATCATCTCAAACTCGATTTGGTGTTTAACCCCAGCGGCGCTTTCCTTCCGGCTGAACAAATAAGCCTTGAAAAAGAATTCAAAAAAGAATTAAAAGAAACTTATGATATTTCCTTTCATCAGTTATTGAGCATTACCAATCTTCCCGTAAGTCGATTTTTAGAATTCCTTATTGATTCGGAAAATTTCGATGAGTATATGGATACCTTGGTAGAAAGCTTCAATCCTTCCACTTTGCTAGGCCTTATGTGTAAAAACACCCTTTCAGTACGATGGGATGGAATGCTGTATGATTGCGATTTCAATCAAATGCTCGACATGAAAATACAGGGAAAAAACCAGCAGATTTCTACTATTTCAATACAGGAATTAACCTCAAGACACATAAAAACCCATCAACATTGTTACGGTTGTACAGCCGGGGCGGGATCGAGTTGTCAGGGAGTAATTATATAAAATGGCTATGGAATTATATCAAAAAATTCAACAATCAATTTCCTATATTAAAGAACAAGCCGGGCAGCAAGCAGAGGTAGCAGTTATACTAGGAACAGGTTTAGGAAAGCGGTTTTTGGAAAGTGTAGAAATTGAAACTTCGCTTCAATATAAGGACATTCCCCACTTTCCTGACGCTACCATGGAATACCATCAAGGGGTCCTTCATTTTGCTCATTATAGAGGAAAAAAACTGATGATTTTCCAAGGTAGATTTCATTATTATGAGGGCTTAGACATGGGAACGATTACCTACCCTGTGCGAATAGCCAAAGAAATGGGAGTTCAGTTTTTATTGCTTTCCAATGCAGCAGGATGCATTAACCTAGATTGGAACAAAGGAGAATTAATGCTCATTGAAGATCATATCAATTTACAGCCAGAAAATCCGTTGCGCGGAATCAATGATTCACGACTCGGTCCGAGGTTTGTGGATATGAGCGCCCCCTATTCGAAGGAAATAAATAATGCACTTAATTTATATGCCTCAGCGTTACAAATAACCTTGCGAGAAGGTGTTTATGCTGCAGTCAGTGGACCTAATTTAGAAACACGAGCGGAATATCGCTATTTAAAAATAATTGGTGCAGATGCCGTGGGTATGTCGACGGTGCCGGAAGTTATTGTTGCTAATCAGGTAGGATTACCTTGCGCGGCCATTTCAGTATTGACAGACACCTGTGACCCTGATCACCTGGAGCCGGTGAATATCCCGGAAATTTTATCTTTGGCTGAAAAGGCAGAGAAACCTTTAACTGAATTGTTTTTAAAACTTATCGAAGAATATTGAAAGTATTCAACCTTTATTAATATTAATAAAGAATTGCCATTTTAATCCCAGAGCCGCTTTATTCATACTTGTAAATTATTATCTTTACAAGCAAATGAAGAAAGGGAAGGAAATAAAAAAGTCTCCCGTAAACACAGGAGACTTTAGTTGTGGTGCTGAGTGGACTCGAACCACCGACTCACGGATTTTCAGTCCGATGCTCTACCAACTGAGCTACAGCACCTCCTTAAAATGGAGCACAAAAGTATCAAAAATTATTATCTAGACAAAAGTTTGTTAAAATATTTTACAAAATGAATTATTTAAGTCAAGTATTATTTGTTTTAACCCTAGGTATTTTTAGCTATTTAATTTCACAAAGAGTTAAAAAAATAGCGAATAGCATCAAATTAGGCCGAAATCAATGGCCGGAGGGCGAAAAGGCCGAACGATTTCGAGAAATGCTTTTAATCGCTTTCGGACAGAAAAAAATGTTTAAGAAGTGGATTCCAGGTATCCTTCATTTCTTTGTATATGCCGGCTTTTTAATAATCAACCTGGAAGTTTTAGAATTTATTGTTGACGGTTTTGCCGGAACTCACAGAATTTTCGCTCCTCTATTGGGTGGACTTTACCCAATTTTAATGAACTTCTTTGAGTTTTTAGCAGTAGCTGTTTTATTGGCCTGTGTTACATTTCTTATCAGAAGAAACATCCTACGGGTGGAGCGCTTTCACCTACGAGACATGACAAAATGGCCCAAGCTAGATGCTAATTTAATCTTGGTAATTGAATCTATCTTAATGTTGGCAATTCTTAGCATGAATGCGGCAGACCAATTATTACAACCGTTAAATGAACATTATACCGAGACAGGGAATTTGTTTTTCAGTTCATTTTTGATGCCTGTATTTAGTGGCATGTCAGAAAATTCACTGATTATTCTTGAGCGAGGTGCCTGGTGGTTTCATATTATTGGGATTTTAGGGTTCGCACTCTACGTGACCTACAGCAAGCATTTACATATCTTTTTAGCATTCCCCAACACCTATTACTCGCGATTTACTGCAAAAGGTAAAATTCAAAACATGCCAATTGTTACCCGTGAAGTTTATGGAATGCTTGGAGTTCCCGCTCCCGAAACCACCGGTGAATTGGTAGACCCGGGTCGATTTGGAGCTAAGGAAGTAACAGACCTAACTAGGAAAAACATCATGGAGGCGTTTTCATGTACCGAGTGCGGACGCTGCACCTCCCAGTGTCCGGCCAATATCACCGGCAAACAATTATCCCCTAGAGGGATTATGATGTCAGTTCGTGATCGGGCTGAAACATTGGCTTCCCTTCCAGCTGACCAAAGGGAGGATGGAAAAAGTTTATTGGGTGATTACATCAGCAAGGAAGAGCTCAACGCATGTACTAGCTGCAATGCCTGTGTTGAGGCTTGTCCGGTAAACATAAATCCGCTGGAAATAATATTAGAAATGCGTAGATACTTGGCCATGGAAGAGTCCAGCGCGCCCGCATCCTGGAATATGATGTTCCAAAATATAGAAACTAACTTTGCTCCATGGAAATTTCCGGCAACCGATCGGTATAAGTGGGCAGAAAATGTAAAATCTGAATAACTTTGAATAATGAGTAGTCAATTACGAACAATGGCAGAGGCCACAGCAAAAGGAGAAACGGTAGATGTATTGTTTTGGGTAGGTTGTGCCGGATCTTTCGACGAACGATATAAGCGAGTTACCGTTTCTTTTGTCAATATTTTGAACAAATTATCGATAAATTATGCTGTATTAGGCGAAGAAGAAACCTGCACGGGTGATCCAGCCAGAAGAGCCGGAAACGAATTTTTATTCCAAATGCAGGCCATTTCGAATATTCAGGTGTTAAACGGGTACGGAGTAACTAAAATCGTGACTGCATGCCCACATTGTTTTAATACATTGAAAAATGAGTATCCAGAACTTGGCGGTAATTATGAGGTGATCCACCATAGTACCTTCCTTCAGCAATTAATTAACGATGGAAAGGTCAAGCTAAAAGACGGTGGGGAATTTAAAGGAAAAAAAATCACTTATCATGATAGCTGCTATTTGGGAAGAGCAAACAATGTGTACGAAGCGCCTAGAGAGGTTTTAAAAGCCCTAGATGCCGACTTAGTAGAAATGAAACGTTGTAAAACTACTGGGCTTTGTTGTGGAGCCGGTGGGGCGCAAATGTTTAAAGAAGCAGAGAATGGCAAAAAGGAAATTAACCTTGAAAGAATCGAAGAAGCCATTGAAACCGGAGCGCAAATAGTGGCTTCAGGTTGTCCCTTTTGCCTGACAATGCTGGCTGATGGAGTGAAAAATAAAGAAAAGGAAGGCGAAATTGAAGTAAAAGACATCGCTGAACTAATTGAAAAAGGAATTTAACCGTATATTTAACAGAGGAAAAATAATATGTACGTATCATTTGAAACATTACCTTCATCATCCAAGGTTTGGGTGTATCAAGGAGAACGGACATTATCGAAGGAGGAGATGGAAAAAGCTGAGCAGTTGTGCCTTCTTTTTGTCGACCAATGGACCGCGCATAACAAAGAACTACAAGCCTCCTTTTTATGGATGGAAAATCGATTTCTTATCCTGTCTGTAAATGAAGAAATTCATGGGGCTAGCGGATGTTCCATCGACGCGTCTGTTCGGTTTGTACAAGAACTAGGCAGAAGGTTATCCAATAACTTTTTAGATAGAAAAGTCGTTTTTATTATTCAAAACGAAATGCAAAATCTAACATTACCTGAAATCAAAAAATCAGTAATGGAAGGAGTCATTTCTACAAAAACGGTTTACTTTAATAATTTAGTGAACACCAAACAATCTTTTGAAACGGAATGGAAAACCACCGTTACAAATGGCTGGATGAATCGCTATTTTAAAAAAGAGGGCATTAACAATTAGAATAAAATGAATCGCATCCTATTTCGTGTCTTTTTTGTTATATCAATGGCTGGTGGCTTGGTGGCTTGTAACGCAAGTAAAAAAGCGCAAAAGTCATTCAAAATGGGTGAATACCAGCTGGTAATTGACCGTTATAATAAAATATTGGCCAAAAATAGTGCTGATCCTCAAGCCAATTATTACGTGGCTGAAGCGTATCGCAAATCAAATCGCCCACAAGAATCCGTTGAGTTTTATAAAAAAGCACTTGCTGGTGGTATAAAAAATGATTCCATCTACCTGAATTATGCGTATGCTTTAAAATCGAATGGAATGTACGACCAAGCTAAAGTGGAGGTTGACAAAGCACTGAAATATGCGAAAAATGAAGATTGGACTAAAAGAGCCAATGAAGAATCTGAAAATCTAAATCAGTTGGACTATATCCGTTCCATTGAAAACTATTTCAGAGTAAAAAATTTATCCGATATCAATACTCCCAAGACTGAATATTCCCCAGTTTATACGGACGGTTATATTTATTTCACTTC
>JAHEMU010000149.1:2802-6791 GCA_024643485.1 Cytophagales bacterium | reverse complement strand
CATGCATCAGCTTGCAAACCTTGCAAATTGGTTACCGATTCGTTTTAGAAAACAAATAAGTAATGTCAAGTATTTTGCGCAAAATACTTGACAAATGAACACAATTCTTTATCTTTACTTATGTTATGTTATTTTTTATCAATCAGTGAAGGTAGCAAAGAAAATAGAACGCAATATCAACAGGATGCAGGAAGGGACTACTTTCGTGTATAAACAGTTAGTATTTGATCAGTCTGAATATCGTGCTGCTGCGAAAGCTATAGAGAGGCTGATTAAAAAAGGAATTATCAAAAGAGTATCAACCGGAGTGTTCTACAAACCAAAACAAACTGCTTTTGGAGAGCTTAGGCCACAAGAAGAAGAGCTACTTAAACCATATCTTTTTCAGGGTGGAAAACGCATTGCATACATTACTGGCGCATCATTATACAATCGCATGGGATTTACTACGCAAGTGCCCAATACAATCAAGGTAGCCAGCAAAGCAAAACGGGTAACCACCAACATCGGAAAAACACAAGTTAAACCGGTAAAGAGCTATGTGGATGTTACTAACGAAAACTACTACCTACTGGAAATTTTAGACGCACTGAAGGATTTCAAGAATATTCTCGACCTAGACAAAAAATCAGCCCTTACGTTAGTAAAAAACAAGATTAGTAATCTATCCGAAAATGAGCTGTCTAAAATGCGCCGATATGCCATAAAATATCCGCCACGAGCCACAGCTTTACTGGGCGCAATACTAGAATTTTCAAATAAAAAGACTGGGCTAGAAAGCCTTAAATCAAGCTTGAACCCCTTGACAACTTATAAGCTCGGAATTCAGAAAGAAACATTACCAACTTCATCAAATTGGAATATTATCTGAAATGAATTTACACAGCAACAAAGGATTACTTGAAGATGCAATACTCGCTACAGCTGAATTTTTATCAATGAGAGATATTTATGTAGAGAAGGATTATTGGGTAACCGTCGCTTTGTACGAAATATTCCATTCAGAAATCGCGGATCAATCAGTTTTTAAAGGAGGTACATCACTTTCAAAATGCCACAAGCTGATTGAACGTTTCTCAGAGGACATTGAATTTAAGTATTCTCAAAGCGATACTTCATCAATTTTTAAAGCAAAAACTTTAAATGACAGTTTAGGTGGATATATAATTCTTGAAGAAATTATTATTAAAAAGTAAAAACAATGAGAATTTTCACAATAGTTTTTGTAATTATAATTTGCTCTTGTTCGCAATTAGATGAGAATATAGAATATTTAGATAATGGCAGGTATAAGCGCATTAAATATTTAGACGATTGTTTTGAGACATCCTCATATTTGATAGATAATACTACTGGGGATACTCTACAGGAATTACAATTTTTCAGAAGTGGAGGTTATAGAAAAATTTCACATCAAATGTTAGATGGTGAAGGTGATTATGATTATCGAGAGGCTATAATAATTAATGATCATCATCATTTTAAATATTTTGATAGTATAGGTACTCTCCGAGAGTATTATTTCACGACCGATAATCCTAAAATTAGTGTCAAATTAAAATATGATAAAGATCGGAACTTAATTGAATTTGAAGAATTAATAAAACAGGATACCATAAACCCATTTTCAAATACAAAGATTGTATTATTTAAAGATGGTAAAATTGATTATAATGAGTCAAAGTTAATTCCTTTATATAAGTATGAAGTTAAAGGTAAATATGATTCAGCAGGAGTAAGATTAGATTTTACTGTACTTAGTGAAATGAACTATAAAATGTATCTTGCAAAAATAGAAGATGGCTACCCTTGGGATTTAGATAAACATCGAGATGTTTATGAGATTAATGGTAGTACAGACACAATCACGGTACATTATTCTGATACAAATAAAAACTATCTACGTGGTGGATTTATTACAAGTCAAAATCAAGGTGATAGATTTACGGATAGAAATGTTGTTTTTTTTCCAATATTTTATTCGATTCCAGATAGTGTAATAATACCTGATAATATTAAAAATATACTTAATCAAAGATATTTTGACACAAGTTTTTATTAACATATAAGGTTGCAATTTATTTCATTCAAGTATCTATTTAATTATAATAATTAAATAGATTTATTCGCTTAAGTTATTAAAATGTATTTTACTTATACTGACCAAAAATGTGTGATTGACTTTTTCTATTATAGTAAATTAATTGCTGTGAAAGCTATGCAGTATTCACAAATGCTGACTTAACTCATCAATTTCAGCTTGTTCTATGCTGTTGATATAATGCCTGGTGGTGGATTCTGAACTATGGCCCAAGGCTGCGGAGATCTGTCCAATAGCAATTCCACTTCTATAGAGAATGGTAGCATAGGTGTGTCTGGCCCATCCAAAGGTAATGTTATCCGGAAAGTCTGTTTCCTTTAGGTCATTTTCTAAATGAAGTTCTTTTAATAGCTTATTTATTGTTCCGTTAAAAGTTTGAGTTCTATAATGTTTTTGCTCTGCTGTTATATGGACTTTGTCATTAAAGATTGGAAAAAGATAATCAACATATGGAAAGTCGAAGTAATCGATTATTTCTTGAATGGCAGGAGTAATATTTATGATTATATGATTCTCAAAAATTTCTGTATCCTCTGTTTTTTGACGGATGAAACTGATAGCATTATTCTTAATGTTAGACTTTTTAAGTTTTGCCATGTCTTTAATATTCATGCCCCTTGTGTAATAACTGAATAAGAAGACTTTCTGAGCCATTTCTCTACCCTTATCTTTAATATTAGCTGACTTAAGGGCTTCAATTTGCTCTTTTGTTAATACGTTCTTCCTGGCTCTTCCTTGCCTTATCTTAAACCCATCAAAGGGATACTTTTCAATTAGGTCCTTATGATCATTTATGATGGCCTTAAGTGATCGAAAGTGAATAGATCTTGTAGTAACACTATACTCTTTCTTAATCATCCACCGGTCCATCTTTTTCAAGAATTCTAAATTGATATCTCTAATCGAGATATCATTATTACTAAATTTTAGAAACCTGGATTTAGTATCCATATATACCTTGGTACAGGGCCATAAAATTGCGACAGTTCAAAAGTAGAGTATTATCTTTGAACTAATCAAAATCGACATGAAAAGTTCACTGAATGAAATCAACTGTCTGAACTCGGATTTTTCGGATTCGTGGATTAATTGGATTAATTCCTATTCAACTACTTGAATTCCACTACCATATCTCCAAATCAATCCCTTCTCTTAACCTGCTATATTTTATTATGTATTTGGATACTTGCCTTTTCCCATTCCAAAAACTCCTGAATGTCTTCATCAAAATTTCGATAAATCCAGATAATTACACTGAGGTCATCAACCAATCCGGTAATAGGAATAAAATCAGGGATTAAGTCGATGGGCATAATAAAATAAATCAAACCGGCAGTAAACCATAAAATGCTTTTCCAAGGAACGTTACGGTATCTTCCCGATGCATAAGCTTTAACCATTCGCAATAATACGTTCAGGCGATTGATTAATTTTTTTTGTGTGGGATTCGATTTAATTTTTTCAAATACATTTCCAAGCAACTGATTAAGTCGATTTTTTTCTTTCAACGTATCAGCTGCTTGTTTTAACGCTTTATGTAAAAATGTATTGTCTTTAATTTTCATTCATTAAAAAGTCTGACGGATTTCTTCTTTCAATTTAACCAATGCAAAAGCAATCGGGTCGATGTCTTTTGCCAAATACTGATCAATCACTGCCTTCGATAACGCGGTGGAATTGGCTTCTTCTTCTAAACTGGAAACCGCTAAATTGATCGTTAATATTAAATCTTCTTTTCCCGTTTTAATCAAATCCCATATTTCCTCACTCATATAAAGCTGTTGAGAAAGGTTATGATTGTATTCATTTCGAATTTCTGCAAATAGTATTTGTTGAAGCTCTCTTGCAGAATATTGAGGGTCATTCAACCGCATCATTAAATTTTGAG
>JAHEMU010000149.1:0-2778 GCA_024643485.1 Cytophagales bacterium | reverse complement strand
ATTCGTTCATACGCATGCAACCTATTTGGAAGCACTGTTTCGATGCTTTTTCCTCGTACTTCTAGTCGTACCTTATCTAATTCCTTGGATACCTGAGCTTTAATAACCAGGTACATACCGTACATGACCAAACCTGCGGGTAATGTAATTTTTACAATTTCGATTAATAATTCCATGTGTTGTTAAATGCGTTATGCGTGTTTCGTGACGGTAAATTAATTAATTTTACCACCATAATGAAAAAAATTAAATTCGGTACATGAAAGATCCTGTAAAAATTACTCCTTTAGCGGCTGAACGGGTGATTGACATCATGAAAACCAAGGGTATCCCGGAAGGATACCGGTTGCGAATAGCCATAAAAGGAGGGACAGGTTGTTTTGGAATTAATTATGTGGTTGGTTTCGACAAACAAAAAGAATCGGATATACTGTATTGCATATCAGGGGTCGATGTATTGGTTGAGAAAAGACATTTGATGTTTTTGATGGGTGTAACCATGGATTATATCGCGGATACAGAACAACAGGGATTTACCTTCTATAAATAAAAAAACCTACCCTGTTCTCGTAAAAAAAGTGGGTAGGTTTTCTATTTACTTTGTTTCAGATTGGGATTTATTTATTCTCCTTTATCCGAATCTTTTTTAGCGGCCTTTTTCTCGGCTTTCGTTTCGGCTTGTCCTTCTGTTTCTTTACTAATTAGTTGTTGCTCCACTTTTTCCTTGATAACATTAGGATTCATTGAGCCCAAATATTCAGGTAAATCAATTCCCGCTTGTTTGGCCAATTCATGAATAGGTGGCAGGGCAGTAATAAAATTACGAATAAAGGAAGAGGTGGAGTTAGGTCCGCCATTCGGCCCACTACCTGAATCCCAAATCGTGATTTTATCAATTTTAAGATTCGCCAAGGCTTCCGTTTGTCTGCTCACCAACGTGTCTAGTTGCTCGAGTAATAACAGGGTTGAAGCTGCTTTACTGTCTCCTTCGCAAGCATCGATGATTTTTTTATACCCATGAGCTTTTGCGTTGAGTAATTCTTCCATACCCTTTGCTTCGGCCTGATATCTCAATAAGGTAGAATCGGCCTCACCTTGCGCGATGGCTTTTAATTCAATGGCTTTTGCTTCTGCATCAATCCGTGTTTTTTCCTTTTGGATTTCATTGCGTACGATTTCTTCTTTTTGAAGTCGGATGATTTCAGATTTCCTCTCCGCTTCAAAAATTTGAGTCATGGCGTTGGCTTTTGCTACTTCAGAACGCTGTTGTGCCAAAGCTCTTTTTTCTGCTAATTCTGCGTTTGAATCTGCTTCCAATGCTTTTGACGTATTTTCACCGGTGATAGCTTCTGCCTCTAAGTTTGCAATTGCCACCCGTTTTCTGGAATCTGCTTCTTTTTTACCTTCTTCCGAAGTAGCATTTTCTTTGGCAATTTCCACTTGTTGACTTCGGTTTGCGCGTGCCTCACCAACAGCGGCTTCTGTTTCTGCGTTGGCTACGGCAATACGTTTTTTCGCTTCAGCAAGTTTAACTCCTTCTTCCGACCCTGCAGACTCAACCGCTACCTGTACATCTTTCTCACGTGATGCTTTGGCTTCTCCCATGGCTCCACTTGCTTCTTGTTCTGCAACTTCTACTTTTGCCTTATTGATGGCTTCAGCGGCTGCTTTTTTACCAATAGCTTCGATGTATCCTGATTCATCAGTAATGTCCTTGATATTTACGTTGATAAGCTCAAGTCCAATTTTATTCAACTCGGAGGCTACGTGCTTGTTGATCAGTTGTAGAAACTGCTCCCGGTCTTTGTTGATTTCTTCAATAGATAAGGTAGCAATAACCAAGCGCAATTGGCCAATAATGATGTCCAAGGCTTGTAATCTTACTTCTTCGTCGGATAATCCCAATAAACGCTCTGCAGCATTCAACATAATTCCTTGATGAGTTGAGATACCAACCGTAAAAGTACTTGGGGTGTTAATACGGATATTTTGCTTCGATAAGGCTCCTTTCAAATCAATGTCGATGGGAATAGGACTTAAATTTAGGTATTCCCAATCCTGAACAACAGGCAAAATAAATGCACCCCCACCGTGGATACATTTCGCACTTTTGTCTTGGCCCACTTTTCCATAAACGACCAATATTTTATTACTAGGGCACCTTTTATATCGGGCGATAAATAATAAAATTAAAAGAGAGATTGCCACTAAGGCAACTCCAACGATACTAAATAAAAAGTCCATAATTAATTTATTTCAGATTCATTATAAGGTTCAACATATACAACGTCCTGCTCGGAGTCATAAATAATTACTTTTGTTCCCGTAGGGATGGCGTCTCCTTTAGAAATGGCATCAATGGTAACTAATCTTCCTTGAATAATCCCTTGAATTTGACCTTTTCCACTTTCTTTCTCGGGTATAGTTAAATATACCTCAGCGATTGTCCCTATTCCATTTTCCATATTCAGAGTACCGGTAGATTCCATCCCTTTCATTTTGTGCATGATATAAATGCTCCCTATATAAGCCACTAAACCAGCCGCTATAGAAAAGGCAAGGATTACCCATCCGATTAGCTGGGTGGTAGTATGCCCTATATACCCACTCCATGCGGCGACACAAACAAATGCAATGGCCGAATTAAAGGAAAAGGCGTCACCCAATCCGAAGTCAATATCGAGCTCGTCAACATCAAAACCGAAAACATTGAGCAATATCATTAATCCCAAAACGGACGAAGAGGCAATAGCTACTACCCAATATATTTCCAATGGA
>JAHEMU010000148.1 GCA_024643485.1 Cytophagales bacterium | reverse complement strand
GAGCAATCCCTTGCAACAACCCTCTTAATTCATACTCCTTCATCCCTGCTTTAGCACTCTTCATTGCGGCTAAATGCATTTTCCCGGAAATGGTTGATGCAAGGTGCATTTCCTTTATTTCCTCTTCCGTTTTTATATTTCTTTGAGAAATGATTGCACGAACTAAGGATTCAGAGACATGTGATTTAAAATCTGTTGTGTCAAACCATTGTTGATACATCAGTATGTGTTCTGGTCGATAGGGAGGTAAAATATGAATTGTTCTATTTTCCCTTCTCCATTTTCTCACCTGATCGTTTAGAGTTGATCGCTCCTCCACTTTTTTAATTCCACTTGTAGCCGCTTTTTCAGCAAGCTGGGGTTGTGGGCCTTCCCAAATTATATGATTCATGGTTAGCTCCGTACCATATAACACCTCTTCACCGTTATCAGCATCTATCACCAAACATTGCCCTGGGGTTTGCAATCCACAATAATAATTGAACGTACCGTCTTGACGGAAGCTATACCAATTATCAAGAAAATTCATACTCGCTTCTTCATTTCCAGGAATGATTACGATGCCTGAACCAACTAGATTTCTCAGGTTTGCTCTTCTGTTGATATATGTTGATGCTGAAAACATGACTAAAGATTTATATTATTTAAGTGCAGTTACTCCGGGTAATTCTTTTCCTTCCATATATTCCAAAAGAGCGCCTCCACCTGTTGAAACATAGGAAACTTGGTCACCATATCCTAGGTTATTAATTGCCGCGGCGGAATCTCCACCACCAATTAAACTAAAACCACCAGCATTCGTTGCTTTAACAACGGCTTCAGCAATGGCAATGGTACCTGTTGCGAAAGTAGGGAATTCAAAAACTCCCATCGGGCCATTCCAAAGAACGGTTTTGGATTCTTTAATCACCTTTTCGAAATAAGCCACTGATTCCGGGCCAATATCTAATCCTTCCCATCCATTTTCAATTTGTCCAGATTTCACCGTTTTGATAGCAGCATCATTACTAAATTTATCTGCTTGAACAGTATCTAAAGGCAATAATAACTTCACACCCTTTTCTTTAGCTTTTTTCATAATTTCAAGAGCGATATCCATTTTGTCATTTTCACATAATGAATTTCCGATTTGACCACCCATGGCTTTGCTAAAAGTGTATGACATTCCTCCACCAATAATCAAATTGTCTACCACATCGAGCAAACGCATTACTACTTGAATTTTATCCGATATTTTGGCACCTCCCATAATGGCCGTAAATGGACGATCGGCATGTTTGAAAATACGATTTGCATTTTCAAGTTCCGCTCCCATTACATAGCCACAACCTTTTTCTGTGAAGAATTGTGCAATTATTGAAGTGGAAGCGTGGGCACGATGTGCGGTTCCGAAAGCGTCATTTATGTATATATCACCGTGTTTTGCTAGTTTTTTAGCAAATTCAACATCTCCTTTTGTTTCTTCATCATAAAAGCGGAGGTTTTCTAAAAGTTGAATTTCGCCAGCTGCAAGGTTTTTTGATATTTCGAAAGAAGCATCACCTATACAATCTTCCACAAACTGAACTTTGGTATTAAATCGAGAAGTCAATTCTTTAACCAAATGAGTAAGGCTGTATTTATGCTCAGCACCTCCCTTTGGACGACCTAAATGAGACATTAAAATAACTGCTCCACCGTCGTTTAATATTTTCTTTATTGTAGGCTCAACAGCTTTAATTCGAGTCAGGTCGGTGATATTAAAATCATCATCCAATGGCACATTAAAATCCACTCGAACTAGCGCGCGTTTTCCTTTAAAATTTATTTGATCTACTGT
This sequence comes from Cytophagales bacterium, assembly GCA_024643485.1. Taxonomy (GTDB): domain Bacteria; phylum Bacteroidota; class Bacteroidia; order Cytophagales; family Cyclobacteriaceae; genus JAHEMU01. The sequence continues at coordinate 4,987 of JAHEMU010000148.1, read as the reverse complement.
CTTCATTTTTCATTTTATTAACTTATAACAAAGCTAATTAAATGATCTTATCCAACAAATTAAGAAGGGAATGAAATATCAATGATTTGAAGCGGTTGCTCTTCGCAGTCGGTCATTGATTGCTTGACCAATACCTATATCAGGCACAAATTCCACCACAAATAGATCGGGTTCCAATTCATCAATCTTTCTCAAATATTCGAATAGATGGTAAGCTGCCTCGAGAAGGTTTCCAGATTCTGAAAGTACTAATTGCCAGTTTTCAGGGCAGGATGGAAGTTTATTTGAAAACCTTAACGCACCTACTTTAAGATTCGGGAATGCCTTCACTGTTTGATCATACGGTTCGCCAACCAGTTTTTTGAAAGGTGAATAATGGCTACTTAACATTCCAGGAGCTTGAGGATTTGAATTAGAATGTTCATTCACTTTTACAGGACCTATCAAATCTTCGATGGCGGATATTTCGATTCCTCCTCGACGGTAAATCACCGGTGAATCATTTTCAAATCCTAATATCGTCGATTCCACACCAATGGCACATGGCCCTCCATCCAATATATAATCGATACTTTCACCAAGTTGAGATGCAACATGCTGAGGTCGAGTTGGACTAACATAGCCAAATAAATTAGCACTAGGAGCTGCCAAAGGGAAGTCAACACTGCGCAATAAATCGAGAGTAATTGGGTGATTCGGAACACGTACACCAACGGTTGTAAGTCCAGCACTTACTATATCTGGTATTGAGTCCTTTTTTGGTAAAACTAAAGTCAGTGGACCTGGCCAAAAATGATCTGCTAATAGTTTTGCCCTAGGGTCGATATGGGAAGTGTATTTTTTTGCTGATTCAAAATCTGAGACATGAATGATAAGTGGATCAAAGGAAGGTCTTTTTTTAACCTTAAAAATAGCGGCAACCGCATCTGGGTTAGTTGCATCGGCTGCAAGTCCATACACGGTTTCCGTTGGAATTGACACTAACCCTCCTTTTCGCAAAATTTCTGCTGCGAATCCAACATGATTCCCTACCTTCATGGAGAGTATTATTCGATAATAATATTGATTTTGTTCACTTTTTTAGCCTTCAGAAGATCTGTTTGAACTCCTCCACCCCAGTTATTCATATCTCCTTTTTCAACAAGAAGATAGTACACTTTGGTGTCTAGGTCATCAAATTTAGCCACTCCTTTTTCGTCCGTAGTTAATTTTTCAGAAATTGGATTTTTCTCTTTATTAAAATCTTCTTCGTTTGCGTACAACTGGATTGTAGCACCTTGGACTAAATTACCTGCGTCATCCAAAACTGTTACTCTAAGTTGGGTTTTGATTACTTGAGTATCTGAGGTAAAAGATGAAAATGAAATTAAAATCGCAGTGAATAAAATGAGTGTTCTCATGACTTATGTATTTATTTTTATCAAAATTAGTTAAACTAACGGAGTAAAACTACCCCTCCTCTTTTTTCTTGTTTACCTCTTTCCTGTTGATATTCACTCACGTAACTCATTACATATACGTAGGTTCCACCTGGAAGGAGTTCACCCCCATTATTATATCTTCCGTTCCATCGAAAATCTTTATCAATCGATTGGAATACTAGTTCGCCCCATCGATTATAGATCTTCACTTCAAATTCGTCGGTTAAGAAGTTGGTGAAGATAAAAAATTCATCATTTTGGGCATTTCCGTTTGGACTAAATGCGTTAGGAGCACTTATTATTGGATCACAAATGGAAACTATCGTCGTTTGATCATTCCCTGTACATCCGAAAGAGTTAATCACCTCAACCTGATAAACACCGCTTTCTGTGGCTATAAAATTAGGGTCATTGCTTACAGGTAAGCCGTCTTTTTCCCAATTATATGAAGTATATTTTCCTCCAATTCCAAAATCATAAATAGCAGTGGATGGGTCTGGATTGTCGGGGTCATCGCAAATAGAAACACGTACGGGTAAATTAAGTGATTCGAAAGGCAATAGATTAATGTCAATATCCTCCGTTAATGCACAACCTTGTTTTTCTACTTTTACTGTATAAATCCCACCCAATTTCACATCAATCGAGCTATTAACTTCATTGGTAAGCAAGATGTCATTTCGATACCAGCTAAAATTGACCCCTGGTGATGATGTGGCCGTTATTGTAAACGGTTCGCCATTATCACAGGCTAGCTCTGAAGAAACCGATAAGGTTAGCGGTTCAATGACGGTTACATTTACAGGTTCTGAGGTTTTTTGACAGCCTGTATTCTGATCGCGAACAGTCACGGTATAAGTTCCCGATTCCGTTGGCCCGATTAGAAGCTGCTGACCGCCAGATGAAGGCCCTGACCAGAGATATGAATAATTTCCTCCTAAAGGCTCAACTTCCAATAATACTGATCCTAAACAAGGGTCACCAATAACATTGATTACGGGAACAAAAGCATTTGCATAAATATATGCTGTTTCAGTTGAAGGACATTTATCGTTAGTTAAATCTGTGACAGTAACGAAATAATCCCCCTCTTCCGTCGGATTGATAGTTGCTCCAACAGCTGTAAAACCATTTGGACCCACCCAATTATATTGAGGGCTTGTTGCATCGGATGTAGCCGTCACAGCCACAGGATTTGCACATTCTTCAATAGAACTAATGGATAATAAAGCAGGTGTAGATTCAGACACTACAAAAGGTCCAATAACTTGGGTACAAGTAGTGGCGATATCTTCTACAGAAAGTGAGTAATTACCAGGGATTACTGGTGTAGTAATAATAGGCTCTACTGCGCTTGTTCCATTTGTAACAACTGTATTATCCAAATTGGTCAAAATATAATTGAAACCTGCGGATCCATCATAGGTACCGTCTTGAATATCCACCTCGAGTTCAATGACTCCACAACCGGGGAGAGAAACAGGGGTTGGAATTATCATGGTAGTTCCCTGATCTTCAACCAATACCTGTTGAATTACCTGGCAGCTACTTACCTCATCATAAATAGTCACAAAATAGGTCCCTACTGGTAACAAGGTTTCTGAAATAATAGTTGAACCACCTGTTGGAACCAATTGATTAATGTTAGTTCTAAAATCAGGACCGTTTATATAATAGGTATACGAACCCTCAGTGGTAATTTCAATATCAATAGTACCGCTATTGGCATTACAGCCTGGCGATGGTGTAGGCGTTACGGTAAAAACGGGTATCGCTTCAACAGTATAAATGATGTCTTCAACCGTCACACAACCGGTAAGTGGATCAGTAACAGTCACCTCAAAGTTAAAACTTCCAGGCACTGCTGTGCTCACCGTTCTCGTTTGAGATATGCCAGAAGCGGCTCCATTTAATTTCCAAGAATAGGTAGCACCCACATTTCCTGCATCCAATGCCAATACCGTTTGATTTTGACATACTGTTAAATCCGGGCCGAAATCCACAAATGGGCGGTTATCCACCACTAAAGATTGACGAGTGGATGTACAGCCTGAAGCATTAGTTATTACTACTGATACCGCTCTAGGTTCAGAAATAACAATGGAGTTGGTTGTTTCTCCAGTAGACCATAAATAGGTATACCCAGGGAATTGAGGGTCAGCAGGGCTAGCAGCAGTAAGCGTTACTGAACCCGTACAAAGATTTGCCGTTGCCGGAATGGTAGGTAAAGTTGGTGAATCACTTATTACGACTTGTTGTGTCAAAATCATATTTAATCCACATCGATTCGTAATTTGTACAGAAACGTTATACGTTCCGGGCAATCCATAAGTATGTGTGGCTTCTATCCCGGTACCATTGGTTCCATCACCAAAATTCCAGGAAAAATTGTCAATAATGTCAGTTCCAGAGGCTAAAAAGGTAGTTTCACTACCAAAACAAGTACCATCCACTAAAATAGTTGGTGTCATAGGCCCCGCGGCTAATGATTGGACAAATGAAGGCAACCCGAGGGTAGAATTAGTACCTCCTGCCAATGCAAATCCAACAGGAAGGTAGGATGAATTCATGGTGGTATCTTCATTCACATTAATCAAACCCAAAGATGAACTTCCATTTACCGCGACAAATAATTGTCCGGAAGGAGCAGTTTGTATAGCTCCAAGTTCTTGATTAGGCGTTAAGCTCTGCCTGAAATAAGCCACTCCAATGCTATCAATAAAATATTCAACCAAAGTGGAAGGATTATCTGTAATGGTAGCAAATAATTTATTCCCACCCGGAGAGAACTCTACTCCGTAAACTTGACCCGTTGGCGGTGCTAACGTCAATTGCTGGAAATTATCGATGGTACCCGAACCGCTGTCAAAATCAAATAACTCAATATAATTATAAACTCCTGGATTACTTAAAGCGACCGCGAGTTTACCCGTTGAGCTGAATTTCATATACCCCTGGCCGTTACCAGCAATTGTATAATCGTGGGCCGAACCGACGTCAGAAATTACAGGCATTCCAATACCATTTACAGAAATTGGATAAGCTCTAAAAATGCTATTACCGTACTCATGTGCTACTAGCCATCCATTATTGCTCGCCAACCGCTCTGTGCTTCTCGAGAACAACAATTTATTTACTACAACCAAATCTCCGTCGCCACTTCTCTGTTTAACATCAAAAATACTGTAGCGCACTTCGTAGGTTCCAGAACCAAATACTTCTTGAGTAGTGAAAATATAATACAATGTTTCGTCGCCTGGAACAGGAACAATAAGCGCCGAGTTAGTCGAGCCTGTTTCACCACCTATTCCGGCAGCTATTTCAACATGATTTTTATCCCAAACCTTGTCCCCATCGGTATAAAAGATCAGTTCGCCATTTCTATTTGAGATGGTACTTGAACCTTCTGGGGCTACCATTAATCCATCGTTTAAAGCAACCGGAGGATTCGGATACGTATTAAAATTTATACCTGCATTTTGGCCAAAATACCAGACGGCGGAACGCAAGTCTATGGCGTCATACTCTCTGATATTTACACCAGCATAAGCAGAACAACCCGAAGC
>JAHEMU010000147.1 GCA_024643485.1 Cytophagales bacterium | reverse complement strand
GGAGTATCCATCTTGCCGGTTACCATATACATTATAGGGGATCTGGTTGTCTGTACTTACATGATACATTTGTGCGATAGGGAGTACTATTCGCTGATAAGAAGCACCCCCATTGTACGTAATACTAGCGCAACCATCATGTGCCACCATATGGCGATCAGGATTTGTGGGGTCTATCCACATATCGTGATTATCCCCTCCGGCCCGATATCCTGATTCTACAAGTGTTTTACCTCCATCAACAGACCTGCTAAATTTAACGCTGATAAAAAATATCTCATTTTCATTTATTGGTGAAACTGTTATCCTTGTATAATAAGGCGCTCGTTCTGCCATATCATGATTCCTACTCATCAACACCCAATTCTGGCCATTATCCTCAGATCGATAAAGGGCTGGTGACTCCATTTCAAATAAGGCATAAACGACATTCGGCTTTCCTGGAGCAATTGCAACTGCCGTTTTACCTACGGGATTTTTAATACCACCCGGCAAACCATTTTTCGTCATGGGCTCCCAATGCTCACCACCATCAATTGATTTATATATTCCACCACCAGGACCACCACTATTTAACCCCCAAGTATTAATATGGATCGACCACATGGCCGCGTAAATTACTTCGGGGTTAGAAGGGTCAATACTGATATCCGCGGCTCCGGTATTTTCATCGACAAACAACATCTGCTTCCATGTTTTTCCACCATCGGTAGTTTTATAAACACCACGCTCTTTTTGAGGTCCATAGGTATGCCCCAACGCCGCGACATATACAATATCTGGGTTCGTTGGATGTACAATAATTCTTCCAATTCGGCCCGTTTTTACAAGACCTTTATTTTCCCAAGATTTACCTGCATTCGGAGAATAATAAATTCCATCACCCATTGCATGGGCTGGACGGATTAAAAACGTTTCCCCTGTTCCCATCCATATTCGCTCAGGATGAGAGGGAACCAAAGCCAAGGCAGAAACTGAAGAAACATCAAGATCGTCAGTAATAGGATCCCAATTTAGACCACGATCGATGGTTTTCCATAAACCACCACTGGCTGCTCCAATATAGGCGACATCCGAATTTCCCGGCTCACCAACAACGGCGATTGCACGGTTTCCTTCTGGGCCTATAAATCGAAAGGGTAGTTCATTAATTTTAGATGCATCCCATTGTTGAGCCGACAATGAAAAAACGAAAACTGATAAAATTACCGTAAGTGCTGCCTTCATAACCTTAATTTTTATTTTAAAATACAATGTAAACAGCATGAACGAAAGTATTTTGTACAAGAGGTTTGTTTTTCGTATCATTGACTACTATTTTTGCGTTGTTTATAATTAGTCTAAATAAGAATGAATGCATCTGAGTTAAAAATTGGCGAATCGAGAGAGATCATTGGATTTAGCGACGATGTACTTTCATTGAAATTGATAGAAATGGGTTGTTTACCGGGAAATCAAATTTCATTAAATTATATTGCGCCACTTGGAGATCCGGTTTGTGTTCATGTAGAAGGTTACGACCTTTCATTGCGAAAAAGTGAAGCGGCATCCATAATTATACAATAACCCAAAGAGACAGATGAAAATTGCACTCGCCGGTAATCCCAATTCAGGAAAATCATCCTTATTCAATCAGTTGACAGGGATGAATCAGAAGGTGGGTAACTTTCCGGGAGTAACTGTCGATAAAAAATCAGGATTCTTTAAAGATGCCAAAGGCGAAACGGTTCAGGTAATCGATTTACCTGGCACCTATAGTTTATATCCGAAATCAGAGGAAGAAGAAGTAGTTCGTGAAGTACTGACGAATAAGGAGCACCCTGAACATCCAGATTTAGTCATTGCGATTGTAGATGCGACAAATATCAAAAGAAATTTATTGCTTTTTAGTCAAATTCACGATTTAGGAATTCCTATCATTCTCGCTTTGAACATGATGGATTTGGTTCGAAAAAGAAAGAGATCCATTGATAACATTTTACTCAATTCTCGTTTTAATGTACCTGTTATTGAGATCAATGCCCGAACTGGAATTGGAATACAGGAAATAAAAAATTTAGTAACCTTACCACTCGCAGCCCCTGACCGAATTTATTTTGAAAACACCGGGTCGAGCGGAAATCCTGATCACGATCAACGGGTTGAAACCTTAGAAAGGTATAAATTCCTAGATGAAAAACTCAAAGGAATAGTTCATGATCCGGAAAAAATTAACACCACCCTTACTCGAAAGCTAGACCCCTATTTTACCCATCGTATCTGGGGTTATGGTATCTTATTGGCTTTACTTTTTATCGTATTTCAAGCCATTTTTAGTTGGGCTGAATGGCCAATGGATTTAATTGATGGTAGTTTTCAACAATTTTCTTCATGGCTAGCTGACATTCTTCCTCCCGGGATAGTTGCCAATCTTTTAACAGAAGGTATTATTCCTGGAATAGGTGGTATCGTCATTTTTATCCCTCAAATTGCCATTTTGTTTGCATTTATAGGGATTCTTGAAGAAACCGGATACATGTCGAGGGTCGTCTTTTTAATGGACAAAATAATGGCTATTTTCGGGTTAAATGGAAGAAGTGTTGTCCCGCTTATTTCAGGAGTTGCTTGTGCAGTACCCGCCATTATGGCCACCCGAACCATTTCTTCAAAGCGCGATCGACTTATAACCATTTTGGTTACTCCTTTTATGAGTTGTTCAGCCAGACTGCCCGTATACACCATTTTAATTGCGCTTGTAATTCCAGACGAATTGATTTTTGGAGTAATAAATTTAAAAGGTCTGGTATTGTTTAGTTTGTACATCCTAGGTTTTTTAGCTGCCTTAATTGCTTCTTTAATTATCAAGCAATTCGTTAAAACGGGTGAAAAAAGTTACTTGGTTATGGAAATGCCTAGTTTTAAGATGCCCAGATGGACCAATTTAAGTCTTTCAATTCTTGAAAAAACACGAACCTTTGTTACCGAAGCGGGAAAGATTATCCTATCCATAAGTATTGTGCTTTGGTTTGCCGCCAGTTATGGACCAGGCACTGCAATTACAGAATCTCAAAAAGCAGTAAATCAACTAGCTGCTGAAAATCAATGGAGTGAAGAAATGACTCAAGTAAAGCTCGATGCGGCAAAATTGCAATCTTCCTACGCAGGTCATTTCGGTAAATTTATTGAACCTGCTATAGCTCCTCTGGGTTACGACTGGAAAATTGGCATTGCCTTAATTAGCTCATTTGCTGCAAGAGAAGTTTTTGTGGGGACTATTGCAACCATTTATAGCGTAGGAGAAACTTCTGACGAACTCAGTATAAAAGAAAAACTTGCTAAAGAAGTACACCCAGATACAGGTGAGCCCAGATTTAATTTAGCCGTTGGGATTTCCTTAATGTTGTTTTATGCGTTCGCCATGCAGTGCATGAGTACCATTGCGGTGGTATATCGTGAAACCAAAGGATGGAAATGGCCCATGATACAATTGGCGTTTATGACAACTTTGGCTTATGTTTCTGCATTAATTGCTTATCAAGTTCTCAGGTAATCATGTTTTCCTTTGAAATTGAGTTACTTTAAACGATATTTGTGCCCCTAAATTTTGTGAGAAATGATTGTTAAGACCAGAAAATACGAACTACCAACCGGCACTTTTATCAAATTCGGCATGATAAACATCACCAAAGAACAATGGTGGGTATATTTAATCGTAGTAGCCTTGTGTAGCGGATATTTTATCCTTCCTAATATGTGGTGGTTTATCGGTACTGGAATTGCCTATATATTGTACTTACTATTTTGGCTTATTCAATTTGCAGGAGTAACTCAATTAGAACAGAGTAAATTTCTTTTTGAAAGGCTATCTTACGAAATAACCAGCCAACAAATCCTCGTAAAGCTTAATGCAAAACAAGGAATGCCATTAAAATGGGATCAGGTAAAACGAGTTATTATTGGTAAAGACTACTATATCATTATGCTGAGTAAAGTTCAAATGATACACCTTCCTTATAAAATATTTACCAATGATAACGAGCGAAAATTCTTAGAAACAGTATTCAAAAGAAAAGGTTATATCAAATAATTTCCACCATTCCGAACCAAAAAAGTCCTTTACTTCTTCAGAGCTCTTTCTGAAGGCTTGTAATTTTTGTGCTTATCAAGAAAGAACACAACAACAAGTAAGAGATAAATTATTTCAATGGAATGCCGGTCGCGATGAGGCGGAAGAAATAATATCCAAACTCATAACTGAAAATTTTATAAACGAAGAACGGTTCGCAAAAACCTATTCTTCAGGAAAATTTCATCTTAAAAAATGGGGTAGGGTTAAAATTGAATTAAAGCTAAAGGAGATTGGTTTGAGTGAATATTGCATTCGAAAAGGGTTGCAAGAAATTGATAACGACGAATATTTCGAGGCTTTAAAATCTTTGGCAGCAAAAAAAATAAATAGCTTTACTACTGGCGATTACTGGATATTAAGAAAAAAAACATTCACCTTTTTAGCGTCAAAAGGATTTGAATTTGAATTAATAAATGACGTTTTAAAAGAAGTTTTACCCAACAATTCCTAAAACTTATTATATTGTTTCTTTAAAATTAATTCATGAGTTTAATACGAGCTACAGAAGATATACTTAATCAATTAACGTTCACGGTAAATCATCTTTCATCTGAAGAATTTACGGAGCCTTTGAACACCCTAAATAATTCAACAATAGGACAGCATTTCCGTCATACCATTGAATTTTTTCATATTTTAATAAATGCTGTAGAAGCTGGAATGGTTAATTATGATAATCGAAACCACGACAAAACGGTAGAGACAAACCAAAAAGTAGCTCTAAAGGCCATCGAATACGTACGCCAAAATATTTCAATTTTTGAAGAAAATGTAAATTTGGAGTTATCGGCTTCATATACTGAAGATGGCATTGAAATTTTCACCATTCCTACCAATCTATTTCGTGAACTAGCATACAACATTGAACATGCAGTTCATCATATGGCAATCATCAAAATCGGTCTTCTTCAATTAAAACCATCTTTAAAAATTCCTAAAACATTTGGAGTCGCGGTGTCTACCATTCGTCACCAGTCACAAACGGTAAATAGATAACAGCTAACATGCTGAAGGGATTTTTTATCAAACTAAAAAGTTGGGAATACTGGCCAACAAAAGCTGTTTACTTTAGCGTTTTTTTTCTGTATTTGTGGAGCTCAATTAAGGCCCGCTCTTTTTTCTATTTTGCTGCTGCAAACCCAGGAATTAAAAATGGAGGACTAGGTGGCGCTTCCAAAATGGATATATTGAATTTAATTGAAAAGAAACCTCCCTCCATTTTATTTCAAAATTCCACTTCATTATCTACCATTTTAAATGAGTTATCTCAATTAAACCTTTCTTTTCCTTTGGTTGCCAAACCTGATTTCGGCGAAAGGGGATATGGAGTGAAAATTCTGCGCCAAATTGAAGACTTAGAGACTTATCTAAACTGGGTTCCTATGCCTTTTATCATTCAAGAATTAATCGATTTGCCGGTAGAGGCCGGTGTTTTTTATAGCCGTTTACCTGATGAAACTAAAGGAACTATTTCTAGTATTGTCATTAAAGAAATGCTGTCAATAACCGGAAATGGAATGGACACTCTGGAAGATTTAATTAAAAATAACGATCGTGCATTTCTACAATTAGATAAATTAAAATCAAATAAGAGTCTCGATTTAACCCATATTCCCATAAATGGTGAAAAAATTACGTTAAATACCATAGGAAATCATTGTCTAGGTACCACCTTCCTAAATGGCAATGACTTAATATCTGATAAAATGGTTCAATCCTTTGATACTATTTCTAAAAGTATCCCTGGATTTTACTATGGACGATTCGATGTAAAATGCCACACTCTTGAAGATTTGACAAATGGTAACGTTATCATTTTAGAATTAAACGGTGCCATGTCGGAACCTGCACATATCTACGCTCCCGGATATTCTTTCCTTAAGGGACAACAATCCCTTTGGATGCATTGGAATAGATTGTATAAAATCGCTAAAAAAAATCACAAAAACGGAGTGCCGTACCTTACCTTTTTTGAAGGTTTAAAAGAAACTATTTCTGTGATTAAATTTAATCGCAAATACAAAAGTTAAGTTTTTTATTTACTTAACTACTTCTATTTTTGAATACAACATTGAGAATTGCCATGTGGAATATTTGGATAGATACGGGGGGTACTTTTACTGATTGCATAGGGCACGATCCTTCAGGTACTTTACATCAATTCAAAATTCTTAGTAACTCTACTTTAAGAGGCAAAATCACAAAATGGATAAACTCCACTACTTGCATTTTTGAAGCTACCTGGCCAGTAGCTAATGATATTTTTGAAAATTATGAATTTAAAATTCTCGACTCGAACGTAAGTTCAGTGGTTGAATCAATCAATTTTAATCTCAATCAACTTCGTTTAAAAACTCCCATTCATGCTGAAATTGAAGGTTTTTTTGAAATTACCTCAGGGGAAGAAGTCCCCGTTTTAGCGACGAGGCTATTTACAGAAACTCCTTTAACATCAGAATTACCCCCTGTTTCTATGCGCTTGGGAAGTACAAAAGGAACAAATGCTTTATTGGAAAGAAAAGGTGCCAAAACCGCCCTGTTAGTAACCTCAGGTTTTAAGGATTTGCTTCTTATAGGAAATCAACAACGACCCGATTTGTTTGCCTTACATATTGAAAAATCATTACCATTTTACGATGCAGTATTCGAGGTAAACGAACGGGTGAATTCTTCTGGTACCATTATAAAGGGTATAGATCTC
>JAHEMU010000146.1 GCA_024643485.1 Cytophagales bacterium | reverse complement strand
TATTGATTTGCAATTTCAATCGCCTTTAGAAGGATGGCATCTTTTTCATCTCTGATGTCCTCAATGGTAAGAGGTACTTCAATGTCGATATGAATTCCCACCCGTTGTGTTTCTTTTCCATCAGGGTAAAAAATACCTCTTCCTGTAATCCAACTTGTTTTGTCGTCGAAAAAAGAAAAGGGCAAAACATCGCCATCTGCCCCAGAAGTTTGTCTGCCAATGGTAATAGATCCATCAATAGTTTGCATAGCCATCACAAAATACTCCGATCGACTTTGTGTATCGTCGTTCACCAATAAAATAACCTTGCCTTTGTAGGGACTTGGGTTGTATTTCCCAACCAGTACAGGTTCTGTCCAAATAAATCGCCCGGGATAAGTTAAGTCAGAAATAATCGCCATAGCTGCTTCCCTAGGTTCTGCATTTAAGTAACCCAACAATTCGTCAATGATAAATTCGGGATACGTTCTGAAATCAAAAATTATTGCTTTCGTATCTTTCAAATCCTCCATCATGGTGGATAAATCTTCTTCCATGACCACATCCTCCTCCATAAAAACATACCCAAAAGTGTTGTTTATTTTTTTCCATTTTACTGGTTGAATGTTAGCAGGTTTGAAAGTTGAATAGGTATATCTCCGGATTGTTTTATTTTTCACTAATCCATCGCGTTCAAATGTTATATTTACAGTGTCAGTTGCTCCATTGAAAATCCAACGCCAGGCATGTCCTAACTCCATAATTGATTCATTTGAGCCACCTATATATTTCTTATTCTTAAGGAAAATATCATAAACTGGAATATTATTTACTTGTAAAACCGCATCACCCAGGCGTATATCATCTAATCTTGCAAGAGAGTCGTCATAAAAGCCATTAATGATCGCTTTTTTATTTAGGATACTGAACTTCGCCGGAATAAATTTATTACCTGCATACTCTCGAATTAGGTCTGTGATAAAGAAGGAATGTGAATCAAACAATGCTGCTGTGAGTTCACAGATAAGTAGGTGATATTCCATTTCTTTATTTACATCCGAGAATTTCGGAATAAAATAGTGCAAGATGTCATCCCATTCATTATCCATTTTATACTTATATGGATAAAAATATTCAATCATATTCCAGTATTTTATAAGTGTAACAAGGCGAATGTTTGTATCGCTCCACTGAGAAGCCGAATAAATCGGCTCATTAATCATCTCAATTTGTCCTATGTCATAGCCTTTTGTAATGAAATGAAGATTTTGTGTCCTGTTTTGTTCAATGTAATGAAGTCGGTCGCTTAATTCATTGGTAAAAAAGTCATTTCTAATCCACGACAGATTAAAGTTCTCGTCAAAATATTTATCATTACTGTATTCATCCCTTTTCTCCACCTCTTCAATTTTTCCGAGTGATTCAATCCATTCAAGGTACAATTGCGATAATTCTTGCTTCGTATTGACTTCAGGAAGCTTTCGCATCGTCGCAATAAGTTCATTGTCCCAGTTTAATTGACCTTGATTAACTACGGGGTGATAATATTTCAGAAATCCCCAGACTTTTGCTGTTAAATATAACTTTTGATTTTCAGTAATACTTTGACTGTCATTACACGAAAAGAGAATAATTGACAGCAGAATGAGTAAGGCTTTTTTCATATATCAATTTAAATACTTTATAGCAAAAGCCGAGGTTTAATTGGTCATCTTCCTTCTAATAGGCAGCTTCAATAACCCTATCAACAATCAATAAAGCTTCATCGGCTTGTATTTGATAAAATCAGTGTAAACAGAATTATAAAAATTCGTAAGAATCTAATCATGCAGCGAAATATTTCGATAACAGTAATTAATATCCCCTGAGTTACTTTCGACAATATCCAATCTATTGTCATTATTTAAATCGGTAAGAATGATATCATAGGTAAATAGTCCCTCATTTCTTAAACCAATTTCTTTCCACGAAACACCATTATCAAAGTTTAAAAAAACCTTATTTTGTTCTCCGGAATTGCCCACCACAATATCAATACTTCCATTTCCATCTAAATCTCCAAAATCCATGGAATAGGACTCATCAGATGAATCATCGAATATTATTTTTCTATCAAAGTTCAATTCCTGACTTCCAAAATATATAACATTTGGTTCTTTAATATTGGCTGTGATGATATCAGGATAGCCGTCTTTATCAATATCCACCACTCCCACCGATCTGGTCTCATCTGTTCCCGTTCCAAAAGGTATCTTTTTGATAAAGTTCAATTCACCATCATTCAGGTAGATGAAATTTTGTTGGCCGTCTCTATTGGCTAGTATTAAGTCTTTTTTACCATCACCATTCATATCTGCGACATCCACATCAATAGTTGAATCATCTTTTGTCCCAAATTTTACAGTTTTATTAAACTGCCCTTTTCCATTATTTAGGCATATTTCATTTTCACTTCCACGATTCGTAATCAGAATATCGATATCACCATCGGAGTCAATATCCGTTGTTTTCAAATTACGGGTTGGGGCGTATGGATTGCCGAAATTGCCCGATCGTATAAAATTCCCCTTTCCGTCATTCAAATAAATTGCATTAGGTGCCATGTCATTGCCTACCGCTACATCTAAATCGCCATCACCATCAAAATCTGCTAATTCTGTCGCATAGCTGGTCTCTGCAATATTATCGAGCAGCCTAGATACCGTAAATATTCCATACCCATTGTTAAAGAATACTTTATTGGATTCCGGCCAATGCCTCCCATTGGCGACTATAATATCCATATCGCCATCATTATCGATGTCTCCGGCGCTAACCGAGGCCGATAAATCTTTGTCACCGCCCAGAGCATTTCTAGAATTTGAAGCAAATTCAATTTGCTGACCAACTACCAAAAAAGGGAGTAACAAAAAAGAAATTATCAGGTATTTCATCATTATTTATTGGTTAGGAAATTCATGAATTCTTTTAAATTTTCTCACAACAATACTGTCAGTGTTCAATAAGCTTAATGTTATGGCATCCCTTTCAAAATCAATTTTCCAAAAATCTCTTTTGTACTGTTCTCCATAGGGTATTAGCTCCACCTCAGGTTTATGACCATGAACATTATAGACTCCACTTAATTTTCCTGTCTCTGTTCCAATAACAAATCTTTTATCCCATCGAAATAATATATAATCAACTGATTCTGAATTTTCAGTTTTCTTAAAGTAATTTCCGTCTCCAACAGCTTCTTCCAATTTCCATAATCCAATTATTTTATCACCAAACGCTGTTGGAAGCTGGGTTGATCTCATTAAAGTGACTTGAACTATTTGCTCATCTTCAGTTCTATTCCAAATCATTGTGTCCTGGTCCATAGTTAAATTAAAAGGGCCATAAGCATCATTTAGCCCGTTGGAATTGACCATTGATAATTCATTGGTCATGGAGTTCAAATCCCATGTTCCAATTGAATGCTGGAACCATCCATTCCCCGATTCTTGTGTGAAATCAGAATTGAACCTCATCCATCTGGCATTAGGGGTCATTTCCTGTTCACCCACTTTTACAGATTTTATAATCCAAAGCCCTTCTATAGTTGCTTTATTTTCACAACTGGTTAGAAAAAAGACAACAATCAACGCTATTAAATAAAAATTATTTTTCATACTCTTATTGAATTACCTGAAATTATTCATTCAAGGGTCGGATTCCAAAAATCAATAAATATCCTATCATCCAGAACTCTCCTACGGTCGCAGGTAATACCAGGAGGTCAATCCAAAAACCTGAAATACCTAAATAATTAAAGATGGTGCTAATTAAGTAGCCTATACCTCCCAATATTAAAGTCCTACCTAGCCATACAGGCATTCTCCTCGAACTGGTAATTATATACCCTAATGGAATGAGCCATAAACCAAAGAAAAGCCCTCCAATGCCCCATGCATTTGATATCAGATTAGTCAATAATTCAATTACTATTACTTTATCTGCCATTAATTGAGTAGACATAGCTAATTCAATGGCAGTAGCCATAGCTACGGCACTTATTAAAATAGCTACTGCATTGACTGTCCCCCAAATTCCAGTAGCTAAGGCAGCCCATTCATTAATATTTCTAAACAACCTATAAAACCAAATAGCGGTAAGCGCTTGCGAAACAATAATCACAAATTCTGTTAATAATCGGAAGCGAGCTAGTGATACTCCCTCGATCAAATTAGTTAACGTTTGATTAGGGTCGGCATTATAAACCTGAGGATGGAATATCACAAATCCCAAAATACCCGAAATAGCCATAAGCAAATACCAAATTCCTGCTGTTCTAGCTACCGCCAACAAGTGGCTTTGTTCCTCATTTTTCTTCATAAAATACGAATCATTTATTTTTACTTTTCTTTTCACTAGTGTTATACCACAACACGACAAACCAAACTATCCAAATAATTATTAAGACAGGAAGAACTCGAGGCACAATAATTAAAAACAGAAAAAAATCATACCATACGTTATGTTGAGTGACATCACTTCCTATAAAAATTGCGATAACAACTATAAAAAGAAAAGGTGCTAAACAACCCCATTTAAATATTTTCCAATTACTTCTTCGAACTTGTTCCTTATGTTTAGCTTTTAATTCAGCTGAATTATTGGAATCGATTTCGTAACTTATTTTTTTTTCTTCCTCTTTCATAATTATCTTTTATATGTTACAAATAAAAAGGAGTATAATTTATTTTTAAATTGCTTTCTATACAATCATAAAGGCATAATCTTCCGCTAATTGAAGTACCTCATTCAAAGAAAGCGTCTTACCTAACTTTTCAGCTGTTTCTATTTCTAAAGTTGATAATTCACTTTTCGCCTTTTCTAGGTATACCTTTCCCTCATTATTCAATCCAAATTCTACCACAACTCCTTCTTGATTTGCGAATCTCTCTGCAGCTGCTGCAATTTCGATAGCCCTATTAGGGCGACCCTCTTCTGCTTCAATGGCTGCCAAAGCGTACATCGCGATGCCTACACCTCGCATACTCCCAACTTCTTGATGAGCTTGGATGGAATTCAACGTATATTTTCTTGCAGCACGAGTATTTTTTTGTGCCAGATAAACCCATGACATTTCACTTAAAACTCTTGCTTCCTCAGGGCGATCACCCACAGCTTCAAAAGTTAGTAGTGATTTCTGATATAAATCAATTGCTTGGTCAAGATTACCCCCAACAACCTCTATCATAGCCAGCCCACTAAGGGACCCTCCTTTGGTTTCATTGTCTTTTGTTTTATCCGCGTATTCTAAAGATTTAGTATATCTCTCCTTGGCCATGTTAAGGTCACCATTTACCAAATTAACGACTCCGCTTTCCCATAGTGCTAGCCCAATCCAAAAGTCAATATTTAACTTTTCAAAGCGGGCAATCGTTTCATCACTAAATTTTTTTGCTTCGATTGGATCAAAGTTTAAGTAGCCAAAAGCGACACTAAAGCCAGACTTTGCAATTTCCATTTTATCGCCTAGCTGTTGTGCCATTTCATGGTGTTGCAATGCATGATCTTTGGAATCCTTAAACTCGCCCAGCAAAGAAGTTGCAACGCTTAAGCACAGTAATGCTTTGCATTTGCCTAGGCTAGGTTTCTGATCGTCTGAGGCTTGAAAAAATGAATTTATGTACGTTTTGGCACTTTCATGCTTTCCCCTGATGTGCCAGTAAATCCATAGCGCACCACAAATTGTGAGGCCAGATTCCCTATCCATTTCCGAACCGTTTTTAGCATTGACAAGCAAGTGATCCAATGCTATTTGAACATTTGAATCTTCTGCGTTACCGAGCGCCATCCATTTCAGTTGTTCAGGATTCATTATACCATTTTCTAAGTTTTTTGCGAACTCCAGAAAGTATGTTGAATGCTTTTGAGTTAAGAGTGTGGTTTCACCTGCCTCTAATAATTTCTCATTTGCGAAATCATTGATGGTTTGCAAAAGTATAAATCTTCTTCCCCCATCTAAATTCTCAACCAGCCCTTTGTTCACTAGAGACTCTAGTTCATCAATGGCCAAAAAAGCATCGTCCTCACTTAGGTAACAAACAGCTTCCACTGCTTCCAGTGTAAAACCGCCCGAAAAAACAGATAAACGCCGGAACAATTGCTGCTCCAATTTTTCAAGCAAAGAATAACTCCATTCTATCGTAGACCGTAAGGTTTGATGTCGTTCAGGTAAGTCTTTCGAACCTGTTGTCAATACATCTAAGGCTCGGCTGAGTCGCTCCAATAATTTATCTGGAGGAAGGATTCGAATACGGGCAGCTGCAAGCTCTAATGCTAGAGGCAAACCATCTAACCTTCTACAGATCTTTATTACTGAATCAGCGTTTTCTGGTGTAAGCTTAAAATCCATATTCACCTGAACGGCTCTATTTACAAATAACTCAATGGCAGGATATTCCATTAACTCTGAATTATTTGTTTTACTGGGAAGCAAGAGTGGGCGTAATGCATATTCTTGCTCTGTTTTGATCTTAAGTGGTGTTCGGCTTGTGCACAGAATTTTCAAATTAGGGCATTTGCTGACTAAATCTGCGATTTCCTCGGCCGCTGAAATAACATGCTCAAGATTGTCAAGAACCAATAGTGCCTTTTTATCAGAGATTAGTGCGGCAACACCGTTCACGAATGTCCTTCCTGGCGCCTCTTTTATATCAAGTGCGGCGGTAAGCACTGGCATTACCTCGGTTGCATTCGTAATTGTTGCCATGGATACAAATGCGATTCCATCTTGAAACTCCGATTTCAGATAATCACATATTTCCAATGAAAGTCTGGTTTTGCCTATCCCCCCGTTCCA
>JAHEMU010000145.1 GCA_024643485.1 Cytophagales bacterium | reverse complement strand
TTGGAGAGTAATGTATAGTATAGAGTAGGGGCCGTGGAGGATTTCAGGTGGTCGCCCTTCCAATTCGACAAGATATCAATTACTTGTTGTTCTTGCTCAGATAATTCTTGTGTTTTAATGGCGTTTACCATGACTTGTGAAACACGTTCAGCCATGGAGGAGGTATGATCCAGATTGAAAA
This sequence comes from Cytophagales bacterium, assembly GCA_024643485.1. GTDB lineage: Bacteria > Bacteroidota > Bacteroidia > Cytophagales > Cyclobacteriaceae > JAHEMU01. The sequence continues at coordinate 6,669 of JAHEMU010000145.1, read as the reverse complement.
CACGCATATCATCGGTTGAAAATTTTTCCTTTGATTGAAGCAATTCCACTATTCTCATGGCTCGATCTTGAGGATAGAAATACCCTGGAATTAAAATACCTCCAATGCTATCAGGTTGATTATTTGCTGAATAAACAAATCCGGAAGGAGGATTGATAGCATGTGGATTATGACTGGAAGGAATTTCACCGATGGGGTCATCTTCCCCTGTTCCGCGTAAGAAAAAGTCAGGCTGCACGTGTTTGGGCCGTGTGATAAGGCGTGCGGTAGTAAACCAACCAATATTTCCGGAAGTATCCGCCGTCATGAGATTAAGACCTGGTGCATTGATCATTCCTGCAGATCGTTGAATGTCGAACACTGAAGTAGCGTGGTTTAGTAAATAGGCAGATTCCAGCATTTTGGAAGGTTTCTTGAGGAATTCCCACCATAAAGAAACTGGTTTTTTAATCATTTTTGGGAAATGAGTCAATACACTATTAACAATCGGACCGTGCAACGTATTTTTTATCGGATAAATGACAGGATTTTCACCTTTCACTTTCACGGTATCCCAAAAAGTATCCATTGAATGCCAAGTAGAATCAATCATTACTTGCAGGGAATCCTGAGGGTTTAATTCTTCTATATAAAAATCGCTATCATCATTTTCCAACATGGTAATACCCCAAGCAGTACTTTGATTGTGACCCAAAATGGCAAAGGGAAATCCCGCTGCATAATGGCCGTATAGTTTCTGTCCTGGATATTCCATATATGCTTCGTACCAAACAGAAGGCTGACTAAATGCCATGTGGGTATCATTTGCCAATATGGGTTTACCTGAAACGGATTTTTCACCGCTTACGACCCAACCGTTACTGCCTTGAAAAAGTGAAACTGGTAGATGGTCTAATACTTCGCTCATGGCCAAGCTGAAGTCACTTGTGAACACGGCGGTGTCATAACTTGGGATAAATGAAGTTCCCGGAATAGAGCTTACTGCAAGGCTTTTTAGGTAGTCTGGACCGTATTTTTCACGCACATAGGTTAATACAGGGTCGCTTCGGAACCCTTCAGCAAAACCCACCGACATAAATCCGACCACCATATACATATCCTCAGGGACAAACTTTTCCAGTGGAATACCCATTAATCGGAATTCTATTGGGATATGCCCTTCTTCAATATATTGATTGACTCCTTCTTGATAGGCTAATGCAGCATCTATGACCTCCTTATTTCCACTTGAAAAAAGTAATTTGGCTGATTTTTCAGCTTGTTTAACCAATTGTAGCGTGCGGAAGAATTGGTCGGTTTTAATGAAATCAGGCCCCAATACTTCCGAGAGTTCACCTCTGGAAACTCGACGAATCATTTCCATTTGGAAAAGGCGGTCTTGAGCATGTAGGTAACCCAACGCGAAGTGGGCATCTTTTTCATTTTCAGCGTAGATATGGGGAACCCCAAAATCGTCAAAAACAACCTCCACGGGTTGGCTAATTCCGGTAAGGGTGATGGAGCCTTCATAGGTGGGTTTAGTGGAATATAGGTAGGTAAACAAAACGGCTGCGGTTACTGATATCAGCACCAATGCGCCCAATAGAAGTCGTTTAAGTAGTTTCACGTGGATAAATTTAGTACGTGAATTTACTATTTATCGCGCGTAAAACAAGGATTGTGGAGCCCCAGTTTTGGAATGTGTGGTTTCGGCTCAATGATTAGTCCATTAATTAATTAACCAATATTCAGAAGAATGAAGCAAAGTAACTTTTTCATCTATGAATCAACTTAATTAAGAACGCTTATATTATTAAAAAAGGCATAACTTGTACCCTATTGTCTACTATTCAAGCACATGAAAAAGGTTTTAGTCGTTTTTTTTATTCTATTTTCTGTAGTCGCAGGTCAATCCCAAGGTATTTATAATGCCAAGCGTATCAGTGGAGACGTTAATTTTGATGGGATTCCCGACGAATCGCTTTGGGGAGAATTAATAGTGCCAATGGTTCAAAGTCAGCCTGTATTTAAAGGCCCTGATTTTAAAGGAAAGGCTATCGTGGCTTTTGGATACGACGACACCTATATTTGGGTGTCGGGTAAAATGGAATACGACGAAGGAATGCCTATGCGGGCGGTTTCTAATAAACGTGACCACATGGACCCTTCAAATGATTATTTTGCATTTATCATTGACAGTTATAATGACAATGAAAATGCTCTCGGTTTTCAAACAACACCAGCTGGGGTTCGCGTGGATTATTCTGTATTTAATGACGGGCAGGCAGATTTTCCTTTCAATACCAGTTGGAATACCTTTTGGGATGTAAAAACACAAGTAATTGGAAACACATGGAATATTGAGATGAGGATTCCAATTTCCTCTTTAAAGTTTCAGGATGATAACGGAAAAGTGGTCATGGGAATTACCGTATGGTGGTATGCGGCTGCGATTAACCAGATCATGTCTTTTCCTGAACTCGATCCTAGAATTGGAAGTTGGACCATCACCAAGCCTTCCATTTCTCAAGACGTTGAATTTGAAGGAATTTATTCCAATAACCCTATTTACGTTGCACCATTTGTAGCAACAGGTTTTCAATCGACCTATCCTCAGGATGATATCACTTTGGAATACAATAGAGAAACAGACAATCAATTACAAGCAGGACTTGACGCGAAAATCACTATCGGCGATGGTTGGACGTTGGACCTAACGGCCAATACCGATTTTGCACAGGCGGAAGCGGACGATCAGCAAGTGAACCTGACACGCTTTAGTTTGTTCTTTCCAGAGAAACGACAATTTTTTCAAGAACGTTCAAGTATTTTTGAAGTTAATTCAGGATATATTAATCGGTTATTTTATTCCAGAACCATCGGTTTGGATGAAAATTTCAACATTGTGCCTATCCTTGGAGGGGCGCGTGTGATTGGAAGAGCAGGGAAGTGGGACGTCGCGGCGCTGGATATGCAGGGACGTAAAACAGATGGACAATTATCTACTAACTACGGAGTACTCCGATTAAGAAAACAGATCAGTGAGTCGAATTCCTATTTGGGGGGAGTAGTCACCAATAAAATTGATGCTGCAGGTAATTATGACTTAACCACTGGATTGGATGGTATTTTTAATATATCAGGATCGCATTATTTAAATTTGGTTGCAGCCACCGTGCTGGATACTTCGGATAATATCTCATTTTCTGAAAACACCAAATTTTTATTATTTGCCGAGAACAGATCGCAAGCAGGGTTTATTTACGCATTGACGCTTCAACGCACAGGGGCTAATTTTATACCTGCCATGGGATTTGAACGACGCCCAGGCACCTTTAAGTTCAGAGGTACAGGAGGATACGGCTGGTATTCGCCTGAAAATTCAAAGATACTTCGTAATGAAATTTCTGCAACCACTACCACGTTCACCAATATAGCAAGCGGAATAAATGAATCGGAAGAATATCAAATGAAGGCAGCGGTAGAATTGAAAAGAGGATTAATGGCTAGTCTTGAGTACACTCAAGCAATTGAAAACATCACAGAATCCTTTAGTATTTACGACGTAACTATCGATCCATCTCTGTATAACTTTGGAAGTTTAGCGATCCAATTGGGGACTCCAGCTTCTAAGAAGATATCAGCAAATACTAATTTATCGTTTGGTCAATTTTACGATGGAAACAGTGTTTCGCTTGCTGTAGGTCCGCAGTTTAAGCCCAATGCTTTAATCAATTTCCAAACCACCTATAACTTGATCCATCTCAATTTTCCAAGTCAGAGTTTAGTTTCAAATATTCACTTTGCTTCACTAAAAACGGAATACACCCCTACGACAAAGATTAGCATTTCGCTGTTATCTCAGTACAATTCTTACAGCAAACGGGTGAATTCCAATTTCAGGATTCGGTATAATCCGAAAGAAGGCAACGATTTATACATCGTGTTAAACAGTTTGGAGAACACGCAGCGCTCACGGTACTTACCACTCGAGCCCATGTTGCCTAACTACGATTCTAGGGCGATAATTGTGAAGTATATATACACATTTATATTATAGAGAATGCGCGACAATAATAAGGGTTAGTTGAAGGTTCAGCGACAAGAAGCAGGCAAACCCTCCCCAAAATCCAACAATAATCACATAATGATGAGGTTTTTGGTGGATTCTAGAATCTAAATTTTAAAATCTAGATTCTAGAATCCGGAAATTTCGGAGAAATTTCTGGTGGAGTCGGAGGGACTCGAACCCTCGTCCAGACATAGAAGCTAACGGATGCTCTACATGCTTAGTTTGTCCTCAATTTTCGAATGAAGGCCGGCAACAAACAACCTACCCTCACCTTAGTTGCAATTAGTCTCGCCTGGGAATCACAACCCTTCCTAGGCCAGTACTACTCGTCTACACCACAAACCCGAAAGTGTAATACAAACTCTCGGTGCGATGATGGCCTGGTTCCGGCCTAGCCGGAGATCCGATGCTAACTCAACATCCTGTCGAGATTAAGCTGCCATAGCGTAAGAATTCTCTTCGCCAATTAAATTGTGAGACCATCTTTCAAGGCACTCATCTCATGTGCCTGCATGCTCATACGTTTCTCACCATCCTGTCAATACCGTTCGACCCCGGCAATTTTCGTGGAGCGAAAATTGATTTTAGATTCTAGAATTTAGATTTTAGAATTTAAAATAAACTCTCCATCCAAAAATCAGTAAACCATACCAAAGATCAAATTTCACTCCATTCAATTTACAAATTAACGCATTTTTTATCGATTCGGTTTTACCTTTCTGTTGGTTTTAAACATTTTTTTATATTTACAACCACCAATTTTACAACTGACAACCTTTTATTCATGCTGACACCCTTTATCATCGCCTACTTTCTCCTAACGCTCGGAATCGGTTTCTACGTTTCCTTACGTGTGAAAAAAGTGGCCGATTATGTTTCTGCTGGCCGTCAATTACCTCTGGTATTTAATTCGTTTGCCCTTTTTGCCCTATGGTATGGCTCGGAAACTATTTTTGGAGCGTCTTCAGAATTCATCGATCATGGTCTGCTGGGAGTAATTGAAGATCCATTCGGTGGAGTATTGTGTCTGTTTTTGTTTTCCTTGTTTTTTGCTAGAAAACTGTATCGAATGAACCTGATCACGCTAGGTGATTTGTTCCGTAATACCTATGGTCCGAAAGTGGAAATGATCACCACCGTTTTTATGATTATCAGTTTCTTTGGCTACGTAGCGGCACAATTAGTTGCTTTGGGATTGTTGTTTCAAACCCTTTTGGGGTTGGATTTGTGGATAGGGATTTCGGTGAGTGCTTTGGTGGTGGGAGCATATACCATGGCTGGCGGGATGTGGGCCATTTCGGTGACGGACTTGATGCAATCCGTGGTAATTATATTAGGAATGGGGTGGGTCACCTATTCTGTGATCGATTATTCTGGAAATTTGAATGAAATGATTCATTCTCTGCCAGATGGTTTTCTGGATTTCACTCCTTCAGGAGGAATTGACAGCTGGATGGAATACGCGGGTGCTTGGAGTGTTTTAGGTTTGGGTTCTTTGGCGAGTCAGGATATTTTTCAACGTGTAAACGCGGCGAAAAGTGAACGAGCAGCGGTTTTAAGTGGGTATATTGGCGGAACTATGTATTTTGTCGCAGCTTTGTTTCCTCTTATTATTGGGCTGGTAATCAAGACGAGTTTTCCCGAGTTTATTGGAACTGATACACAAGTGGCATTGCCACAATTGATATTGAAAATTGGCGGTATGCCTGTTCAAATCATGTTATTTGGCGCCTTGATTTCGGCTATTTTTAGTACATGTAGCGGTGCTATTCTCGCGCCTGCTACTCTATTATCAGAAAACATTATCAAACCAGCATTAAAGGGCCGTATTAGTGATCAACAATTATTGCGGTATACCCGGTTTTCTGTTGTGTTTATTGTAGTTGTTTCTGCGATTATGGGTCTCACCCGACAAAATATCTATGAGTTAGTTGGTGAATCATCGATTTTAGGAATGGTTTCAATTCTAGTTCCTATGATTATCGCACTTTATGGAAAAAGAAAAAATACAACCGCAGCGATTATCAGTATGGTAGCTGGATTTACCACCTGGCTAATATTTGAGCATGGCTTGAGTGTTCCGATTCCTTCCGGACTAGCAGGTCTTATGGGGAGTATTTTGGGTTATTTTATACCTTTGATTTTTATCAAGAAACAGAAATCATTTTAGCTAGATAAGCTTTTAGAAAAAGCCTCAACAATTTCTTCTACCGTTCGATTTAATAAGGTTTCATTCATCATTAGCATTCCCTGATGGGTAATAGGAGAAGGAGGGCGCACAATGATGTTGTGATTTTTTTCTAGCTTCTTTACAAATTGCTCAGCATCGATAGATTCTTCTAAATGGTAACGATAGATATTGGTGCCATTGGGAATGGCATCAACATGAATACTTCCGAGTTGATTCAATTTATCCACGATCGAATAAGTTTGAATAACGACTTTTTTCATGCGCTCTTCAATGCCTTTTAATTTATAAAGAGCCATGGCGGCATTTTGCCAATTTTTATACATGGAACCGCCGTGAATTTTAATTAAAGCCGGGACTTTATCAATTACATCGGCATCACCACAGAGAATGGCACCACCAGCAGCTCCTAAATATTTATATAAAGAAA
>JAHEMU010000144.1 GCA_024643485.1 Cytophagales bacterium | reverse complement strand
CATTGAAGAAGGAATTTAACTGTCTAAAGAAATTGGATACCCCGTTATCTTAAAAGCAACCGCCGGTGGTGGTGGTAGAGGAATGCGTATCGTAAAATCTGATGCTGACTTTAAAAAAGCATGGGACGATGCTCGTCGTGAATCTGCAGCTGCTTTTGGTAACGATGGTTTATACCTGGAAAAATTCATTGAAGAACCTCGACATATTGAAATACAAATTGTCGGAGATAAAAATGGATTGGCTTGTCACCTTTCGGAACGCGATTGCAGTATCCAAAGAAGACACCAAAAATTAATTGAAGAAACCCCTTCCCCTGTCGTTAATCAGGAGTTGAGAGAAAGAATGGGTGAAGCTGCTATTAAAGGTGCTTCTGCCATTAAATACGAAGGAGCTGGAACCGTTGAATTCCTTTTAGATAAACACGGCGATTTCTATTTCATGGAAATGAATACCAGAATCCAAGTGGAACACCCAATAACTGAAGAAGTTACCGATTTCGACTTAATTAAGGAACAAATCAAAGTAGCTGCAGGAATTGAAATTTCAGGAAAAAATTATTTCCCGAATCTGTATTCTATGGAATGTCGGATTAATGCTGAAGATCCTAAAGCAGGATTCCGACCGTCACCAGGGAAAATCACCAACTTACATCTACCAGGCGGGCATGGTGTGAGAATTGATACTCACGTATATTCGGGTTACACTATCCCTCCAAATTATGACTCTATGATTGCTAAACTAATTGTTAGCGCACAATCAAGAGAAGAAGTAATTACTCGTATGAAACGGGCATTGGAAGAGTTTGTAATTGAAGGAGTAAAAACAACCATTCCATTCCATATTAAAATGATGGAAGATGAAACCTTTAAATCTGGTAAGTTCACAACAAATTTTCTAGACGATTGGGATTTCAGTAAAATATAGTCTTTTATTGACTTAAAAATAACTAAATTGGCCATAGTGCGTTACCTAAAAAAGACGTGTTATGGCCAATTTCATTTCATACCATCCCTGGAATCGACCCGGAACAGAGTTTACCGAAGAGTCGGATTACAAAAATCGAAGAGAAATCCTGAAAACAATTGGGCTCACTACCCTCGGACTAATCGCTTCTCCTGCGTTTATACAAGCCTGTAAAAACCCGGATCATAAACAAGCATTTACTTCCATACCAGATTCGCAGTATTGTGAAAACTGCTTTGATTTTAAAGGGATGAAAGAATTATATCCCGCAAAACGAAATGAAAAATATAAAATCGACCGACCTCTTACCAAAGAATACGATGCCACGCATTACAATAATTTTTATGAGTTTATAGATCGGTCGGACGACAACATTTATAATGCCTATAAATTTGTTGATCCTTTTGAAAATAGGGATTGGAAGATTGAAGTCAGTGGATTGGCTGAGAAAACCGGCACTTTTTTCCTCGAAGAATTAATGAAAACATTTCCTCTTGAGGAACGTATCTACCGATTTCGTTGTGTTGAACGCTGGTCAATGGCAGTGCCATGGACAGGCTTTCCTCTTGCTACCCTGATTAAATTTCTACAACCAAAATCCTCTGCTACTCATATTCGATTTGTTTCCTATGCTAATCCTAAGGAAATGCCCGGCGTGAATAACTTAACATGGTATCCTTGGCCCTATTTTGAAGGCTTGAGAATGGACGAAGCGATGAATGAAATGGCATTTATGGCCACTGGTATTTATGGTAAACCTTTACCAAAACAAAATGGAGCTCCTATTCGATTGGTCGTTCCCTGGAAATTTGGCTATAAAAATGCTAAATCAATTGTAAGAATTGAGTTTGTTAATAAAGAACCAGAAACTTTTTGGCACAAACTACAACCCAAAGAATACCCCTTCCTGTCTAATATCGACCCGAAAGTTCCACACCCTCGATGGTCCCAAGAAATAGAACACATGATCCCAGACGGCGAACCACGGCCAACCCTAAAATATAACGGATACGGCGAATACGTTGGAGGGATGTATTAATTTCGACCAACACTTAGGCGCCGATCAATGTGTCGGCGCCGATCAATGCCTCAGTGCCTTTTATTTTTTGGTGTTTTTCGATTCTATCAAATAAGCGATACCCAATCCAGATCCACCACAGATGAACAACATGGAGAAATATCCTACTTCCTCTAAATTAAGTGTTGCATCTAAAATGCTTCCAAATAAGAAACCACATCCTATACCTATTAATAATAAAGCAATGCGAAGGGTTGAAAATCGACTGTCGGAGTTTGAACCGCGCAAAGAGCTTACATCGCCTCCCATTTCAATTAATTTCATTCGTTCTTCATTGGTGTATTTTCTCAAATAGATAATCATTGTTACCATTGAGATTGGACCTACAAATAAGGCTCCAAGGATTGCTACTATACTGTCTTCCATAATTTTAAATGTTATTTGCCCTTATGACTCAGCGAGGTGACACTAGGTTACATTTTTATTAAAAAAAAATTAATTCTAACTTGTTGTAACCTTTTCGCTATATCTAACATCAAAAGAGGGTGAAAGAAGAAAATCAAATTATTGATAGTATCCTCGCAGGAAATAAAGATGAATTTCGTCTTTTAGTCGACTCCTATAAGAGTTTGGCCTATTCCTTAGCCTACAAAACACTTCACAATCATTCTGAAGCTGAAGAAGCAACTCATGAATCGTTTATTAAAGCCTATAAGGCACTGGGGCAATTTAATCGCGAGGCAAAGTTTTCCACCTGGCTATATCGTATCGTTTACAATACAGCACTCACCTATATAAGAAAGAGAAAAAATAAGGAATCGTTTGAAATACGAAAATTTGAAAATATTTCTGTCGTAAACGAAAAAAATAGTTTTGAACAGGCAGATCAGTCGAAGTACATTCAATTAGCACTCGACCGCCTACCTGAATCTGATGCAGCAGTATTGTCCTTATTTTATTTACAAGAATTAAATTTGGAAGAAATTTCCGCTGTCATCAACATGACTACCGGAAATGTAAAAGTAAAATTACACCGTGCAAGAAAGAAAATGGCAGAGTCTTTACATGCATTATTGAAAAAAGAAACAGTATCATTGTATTAATTTGAATTGCGATGAAAGAGCAGGAAGAAATAGCACAAAATCAAATGGATCAGCGAAACAACGAACTTGACGCTGAACTTCTACAGAATAAAGATATTAAAGATATATCAAGTATCCATCAGGCACTTATGCGAACAAAACTGCATTCACCGAGCCTAAATTTCACTTCGAAAGTGATGGAATCCATTGAATCCATCGATTTAAAAAAATCATTCAATTGGAAGCCGCTCTTTTTACTATTTGGAGTTTTGATTTGTATTATTATTAGTGCCTATAGCCTAAGTTCAGTGAGTGGAGGAATATTACAATTACCAACAAATGTTGAAGTTTTAAATCAAGAATTACCACTCAATCAATTAGAACCTCTATTTGATTATAAATTAATCGTCAATGGTGCTTTATTTATTACCTTAATTGTTGGAATGTTCTTTTTTGATGCCATGGTATTAAGGCCGTATTTCCAACAAAGAAAAATGGCTTAGTTACCTAACAATCTCAAATTTACTGGAATTTTGAAGGGAAATTTCTTCCGTATCGACGGTTCTGACAGACGCGAATCTGGGTCCAGACTTACACCAAATAACCAATTGTTCTAATCTCTCTGATTCTCCTTCAGCTTCGATATAAACTGTTCCGTCTGCTTGATTTTTAACAATACCTGTTAATCCTAATTGTTGTGCTTTTTCCAATGTAGAGGCGCGATAAAAAACCCCTTGCACCTTCCCAATTACAATAATTTTTACTCTTTTCATTTATTGACCTTCACCTGAACATTTTCTAAAACAATTTCAGAAAGCAATTCCATTGTTCCCGTTTTATACAGTGAATCTAATTGCTCGACAGGCATTATTTTATCAATTTCAGGCTTAAAATTATCATAGTCTTGAAATCTAATTCCGTTTACTATCCGTGGATTTTTAGCTTTCCTAAATCGCACACCACCACCGTCAGTTTCATAATTATAACCTAAAAAATCGATGTGATGTGTTTCTTTATTTATGAAATACAGAAATTCATCTTGAAAATCATCCCCTCCCCCCTCTTGTTTAAAGCTTACTTTGATTTTATCATAAGGGTAATCGTCCAGAACCGTTTCGCCTATCCATTCCTTAAGCACTGCATCATCATTTAAGCCATAAGGTAGAAGAGCAAAATACAATACTGAATTTACAGATCTGCCGTACTTACCAGACATTGAATCGACCAACTGCACTTCTTGATTGTGAATGCTTCGAGCAAACCCTTCGTTGTTTAATACATCGTGAATTGAATCTCCAATGACTCTCTCGTATGAATATTTTCCTTCCATACGCATTCCAAAATAATCGATGTCACGAAAATGAAAAGATACTTCAAATGAATTAAATAATTCACCACCAGACAATTCGATGGTTTGATCTATTATTTTTTGAGCTCGCTGTTCGTCAGTCAACTTAGAGGAACAACTCGCAGATATAATAACTATTAAAATTAAAATTCTTACCATTATTTCATCAACACTATTAATAATAAAGAAGTTTATGCTAAATCAAATTAAACTCAAAGCAACCGTGAATGTGTGGTCACATACCTATCAGGTAATTCTCCATCTGTAGCCATTTTATAATCTTCATAGCGGCAAGGAACTAAAAAATTTCTACCATAATTAGATCCTTCGGGAAGCGGAACCTCCATCCACCATTTTTCACTTAATTTTGACTTATAAAAAATCAGTGTTTCCGGATCGGAAGGCATTGAAACAACGTACTTCACATAATCGTTTTGCCTAAAATCAAGTTCGCCCTTTCGGTGATAAAAACCATCGATTAAATACCAAATCATGATTGAAATAACAGAAGCTGTACGATAGGAGGCGTCGTCATTTTCCAAAATATATTCGTAAAAACCAGCTGAACTTAATTTTTCATTGAGGCCTGCGTACCAAGCTAATTGACACGCTTCTTCACCTGTTAGTCCGAAAGGTTGAGGACGTAAAGTCCCAGGAGCATCAGTCCCTCTGATCGCACCTATATCGAAAGAAACAGCATCAGCCTCGCGGATAATGGGTTCCATATCCTTGATGTTCGAATGAATCATCCCAACTCTATAGGCCTCAAAATATAATTTCTCCAGGCTGTTTAACGATTTCTCATCGATTAAATAAGACTGATAGGCTAAATGGCTATAATTGAACAGAAAATTTGGCTCGTGTAAAAGAATTTGTTCGATGTGATTTCCAAACGGATTTTCATCTTCCCGAATATCCAAAAAACCATCCACATTTAAAAAACTAACTAATTTATCGAGCCCTTGATAAGAGGTATACTGCCCGACGTCTAAGTCGTGTGAACCACCAAAAAGAATTGGGACTACCTTTTTAGACATTAAATAGCTACAAACCTCCTTTATACGAAGAACGGTTTCTTCCCGATTTACACCACATCGCAAATTACCCAAATCTGCTATATGATAAGAAGTTAAACCATGCTTAAGTGTATGAAGTTTTTCACGGATTTTATTTGCTGGGGCATCGTCAATAACTAATTCACCACCAATTCCTCTAAAATCGGTTAATCCAATTAGAGCGATATCCATCTTTGATATTGAGAATTCCTTGGTTCCTAAGAAATGAACCACCTGCCCGAAACAATTTGACCCGACTACTGAATCTACAAAAGTTTCAGGAACCGGGTCAAAGAAAAGTTTTATATCCATTCCTGCATTTTTACTTCTAAAGTACAGGAATTCATTACAACATCCTAAATACTAGCCTCCAAAATCATCAAATCTGATATTCTCATTTGGCACACCAATATCTTCCAACATTTTTAGTACCGCTGCATTCATTAATGGAGGTCCACATAGGTAATATTCAATTTCTTCAGGCTCAGCATGACTTTTCAAGTAGTTGTCGTACAATGCCTGGTGAATAAAACCAGTATAACCATCAGCATCTCTGTCTTTCAAATTTGATTTGATCTTCCAATTATCATCAGGAAGAGGCTCAGAAAGTGCAATATTGAAATTAAAATTAGGGAATTCATCTTCAATTTTTCTGAAGTGATTCACGTAGAAAAGTTCTTTTTTAGAGCGGCCACCGTACCAATAGCTCACTTTTCTATCTGTTTTTTCAGTATGAAATAAGTGGAATATGTGTGAACGCAAAGGAGCCATTCCAGCACCACCCCCAATATAAATCATTTCACGCTGAGTTTGATTAATATGGAATTCACCGTAAGGACCAGAGATAGTCACTTTGTCACCTGGTTTTCTACTGAATACATACGACGAGCAAATACCAGGATTTACATCCATCCACTTATTATTATCACGATCCCAAGGTGGTGTTGCGATACGAATATTCAACATGATGATATTACCTTCCGCAGGGTGATTCGCCATGGAATACGCTCTGAAAATAGGTTCATCGTTTTTCATTTTCAATCCCCATAACCCAAATTTATCCCAATCAGATTGGAATACATTTTCCGGGTGACCCAATTCAGGTTTCGGAGCGATTTCCATTGTTTTGAAATCAACATGGATTTCAGGAACGTCAATTTGAATATATCCACCAGACTGGAAATCCAAGGTTTCGCCCTCTGGTAAACGAACTACGAATTCTTTTATAAAGGTGGAAACATTGTAGTTAGATATAACCTCACACTCCCATTTTTTGATACCAAAAATCTCTTCAGGAATTTTGATATGCATGTCTTCCTTAACTTTCACCTGACAAGCCAAACGCACCTTATCCTGTTGTTCCGCCCGGCTAAGATGGCCTACCTCAGTAGGAAGAACATCTCCTCC
>JAHEMU010000143.1 GCA_024643485.1 Cytophagales bacterium | reverse complement strand
GCCTTCTAAAAACCCATCTGCAGGGGGAACACATCCCATATTACCAGCAACAGGTTCTATTATAATAGCGGCAATTTGCTCAGGAAACTCAGCAATTAATTGCTCTACTGATTTCATGGAATTAAACTCGGCAGTCAGGGTGTCTTTGGCGACGCCGGATGTAACTCCCGGACTGTCAGGAACTCCTAAAGTAGCCACTCCTGATCCAGCGGCAATAAGAAATGAATCTCCATGGCCGTGATAACATCCGTCAAACTTAATAATCTTCTCCCTTTTGGTGTACCCTCGAGACAGGCGAATGGCTGACATGGTAGCTTCTGTTCCTGAATTTACCATACGAACACTTTCAATGGAGGGAACCATCTCACATATTAACGAAGCCATGTCCAATTCTCTAAATCCAGGCGTACCGAAGCTCAAACCGTCTTGAATAGCCAAATTCACAGCTTCAATAATGGTTGGATGAGCATGCCCTAAGATCATGGGCCCCCAAGAATTAATTAAATCAATATAGGTGTTCCCGTCGGCATCAGTCATATAAGCCCCCGACGCTTTTTTCATGAAAATAGGGGTGCCGCCAACTGACTTAAAAGCCCGAACTGGGGAATTTACGCCACCGGGAATGTATTGTTGAGAACGTTTGAAAAGTTCTTCACTTGCTGAATGTATCATTTTGTTGAGGTATTATTTTGCCAATTTCATTTTACTGCCATTCCAAAAAACGACAGGAACAAAACGATTGGTATTAGAGTTGAAATAATTAAATCCGCCTGATAGTTTGGCTGGATAAATTCGATGGCTTTCAAGTATGCTATATTGGAAATATTTGCCGTTTTCAATTAATGCATTTCCATAAAAACTCATCATATCAAAACCGGTTAATGCATATTTAGAAGGAGCGACTCCATAGTACTTCATGAATGCCTTTTCATATTTTACGTAGGTTTTGCTGGTGTAATTGATGAAATCTGGCGAGGCCATATACACTTTTTGAGTTTGGAATTTAACAGGATCAACAATTCGATCATCTAACCAATTATGACTTCCAAGTAAAAGTAAGCTATCTCCTCTAACCTCTACTGCTGTCAATGCATTGCTGTAAATTGATGTTCCATCTTTTTCAGTTGCTGATACAAAAGCGAAGTCAAATTTTGGTAATATTACTGGCTTGTCATCTTCTTCTATTTCGTTGATCACTCTAGTGCGTGTCAAAACGTCTAGAATTTTTCGTTGTCCGTCTTTTGGGATCAAATAACTCGAGATTTCAAGATTTTTATTGTGTTTAACACTGTCCATAAACGCACTCACAATTTCTTTATCTCGGCTTCCCTCACCATAAAAGATCACTCCCTTTTTTAGGGTAGAGTCCGATAAGATAAAATTAGCGGAAGCGTAACCAACATCCTTGGAAGTTTGAGTATAAAGAAAGAAATTAGGATTGTTTTCTATAATCGAAGTGTTTTTCGTTAATGGGTTAACGATGTTTATTTTATTTTCTTTTGCAAACTCCCCGGCGATACTACTATTGTATAAGGGGCCAATGATTAAATCGGATTCCTTTAATTCTTTTTTATCTAAAATTTGCTTGAGAACGGTGGAATCTCGTTTTGTATCATAAACATGAAGTGAAATTCGGTTATCATCACGGTTTAAGCTATCCACTGCACTTTTAATCCCTCGATACAAATCGAGTACAAATTCATTAAATTTAGGTTGTAAATCGGGATTTAATTGATTCATCATGAGCGGCAATAACAATGATATTTGGTACGTATCTTTGAATTCATTATCTGGTCGAACGGCAGTCATTCGGTCGCCGATTGATGGGAAGGAATTACCTAACTCCTTCATCAAGTTATAATCACGGCTCGAGTGGGGTAAAAGAAGTTCTAATTCAAATAAACGTTGAGCTACCGCTTCATTTTTCTCAAACATGCGGTATAAATCATTCACACTATCGGCTGAATGTATTTTAATTAAATAGTGTTTTTCCATTGCAAATATTTCTGAAGCCATTTTCGCATCAGAAATTTTACTTGCGTATTCTAATCCTCTAAAATAATCACCTTGTTCAAGTAATATTTTTCCCAACCAAAAGTACACTTCATTCATTTGGTTCCAATCCGCATATTTTCGGGTAATTTGGAAGAACATATCACGACTTAAAGTGACGAAGCCTTGATTGTAAGCACAAATTCCGTAATAATAGGAGGCGTATTCTCCAAACGAATGATTTGAGTCGTTTTCGGTTAATTGTTTGAATAAATCACGAGCTAATCCATAACGCCCTTCTGCCATAAGTTGCTTGGCGTTCAGGTATTTTTGCTGTGGACTGTCTTGTGAAAATCCTATGCTAAATGCACTTAATATGACTATTACTGTGATTATATATCTCATTCCCATTCTATTGTTGCTGGTGGTTTTGAACTAATATCATATACCACGCGATTTACTCCTTTAACGGAGTTGATTATTTTATTACTTATATCGGCCATGAAATCGTAAGGAAGTGGATACCAGTCGGCGGTCATTCCATCTAAACTGGTAACAGCGCGTAAACTTACTACATTTTCGTAGGTGCGTTCATCACCCATTACTCCAACAGATTGTACCGGTAACAGCATAGCACCTGCTTGCCATATTTCATTATATAAGCCTCTTTCTTTAAGGCCATTGATGAAAATGGAGTCAACCTCCTGTAAAACTTTTACTTTTTGAGCCGTGATATCTCCCAAAATTCTTATCCCAAGGCCTGGGCCCGGGAAAGGATGTCTTCCTAGAATGGCCTGATCAATTTCTAAGGTTTTTCCTACAATTCTAACCTCATCTTTAAATAAAGTGTTCAGCGGCTCCACTACTTTTAGTTTCATGAAATCCGGTAACCCTCCTACGTTGTGATGAGATTTGATGGTGGCCGATGGACCTTTTACAGAGATGGATTCAATCACATCTGGGTAAATAGTACCTTGTCCAAGCCAGTTTACACCTTCAATTTTATGAGCTTCGTCGTCGAAAACCTCAATAAATGTCCTGCCTATTGCCTTTCTTTTCGCCTCCGGTTCAGATAACCCTTCTAGCGCTTTATAAAATCTATCAGATGAATTTACACCGGTTACATTCAATCCCATGTGCTTATACCCATCCAAAACTTCTTCGTATTCATTTTTCCGTAAAAGCCCGTTATCAACGAAAATACAATGCAAATTGCTACCAATCGCTTTGTGAATTAATACGGCCGCCACTGAACTATCGACACCTCCGGAAAGACCCATTACTACTTTGTCATTTCCCAATTTGGATTTTAATTCATCAACAGTTGTTTCAATAAATGATTCGGGAGTCCATTCTTGTTTAGCTCCGCAAATGTGCACAACAAAATTTCGCAGAAGTTCTTTCCCGTTTTGAGAATGAGTTACCTCCGGATGAAATTGTATCCCATACATTTCACGGTCTTTCTTTTTAAATCCGGCAACTCTTACCGATTCTGTTCCTGCGATCACGTCAAAATCATCAGAAATATGCGCGATGGTATCGCCATGCGACATCCAAACTTGGCTATCGAGTTCTACTTCTTTAAGTAGAAGATTTCTGTGATCTACATGATGTAATTTCGCTCTTCCGTATTCTCTTATTTTTGAAGGAAGTACTTCCCCACCGAATTTTTTAGCGATTAATTGTGCGCCATAACAAACTCCCAATACGGGTAATCCTTTGAATAAATCGAGGTCAACGTCCGGAGCGCCATCATCTAAAACGCTACAAGGTCCCCCTGAAAGGATTACTCCAATTACATTTTCACTAATTTCACCGATGTTATTATATGGGTGAATTTCACAATAAGTGTTGAGTTCTCTTACCCTTCTAGCAATTAATTGGGTAAACTGAGAACCGAAGTCTAGAATGAGAATTTGTTCTGTCATGATGCAAAAATAACACCCTCTTTGGGTTATTCATTGATAATGTAATAAACTTTTTAGATTAGTAGTGAATCCCTGAGTATTCCCAAAGATTAACTACATGTTTCGGCGGTATTGTCCACCGACTTCAAATAATAAATGAGTAATTTGTCCAAGGGTACAATGCTTCGAAGCATCCATCAGTTCTTCAAAGATATTGCTGTTTTTTAATGCGGCATTTTTGATTGAATGAAGCGATTCTTCAGTTATTGATGCGTTATACTTATGAACGAATTCCAAGGTTTTAATTTGATTTTCTTTTTCTTCTGTCGTTGCTCTAATGACTTCCCCCGGTAAATTTGTAGGAGACCCATTCCGATCAAGGAAGGTGTTAACGCCCACAATTGGGTATTCACCGGTGTGTTTTAATGTTTCATAATACAAGCTTTCTTCTTGAATTTTTCCGCGCTGATACATGGTTTCCATAGCACCAAGAACCCCACCTCTCTCCGTTATTCGATCAAACTCTATTAAAACGGCTTCTTCAACCAAATCGGTTAGTTCTTCAATAATAAACGATCCTTGAAGTGGATTTTCATTCTTCGCAAGGCCTAATTCTTTATTGATAATTAACTGAATAGCAATTGCTCTTCTAACTGATTCCTCGGTAGGAGTAGTGATGGCTTCATCATATGCGTTGGTGTGCAATGAGTTACAGTTGTCATAGATGGCATAAAGGGCCTGTAAAGTGGTGCGAATATCATTGAATGCAATCTCTTGAGCGTGAAGGGATCGGCCACTGGTTTGAATGTGATACTTCAACATCTGAGATCGAGAGTCGGCACCGTATTTCAATTTCATGGCGCGAGCCCAAATTCGTCTGGCAACTCTTCCTA
The DNA here is from genome assembly GCA_024643485.1 of Cytophagales bacterium. Lineage (GTDB taxonomy): Bacteria > Bacteroidota > Bacteroidia > Cytophagales > Cyclobacteriaceae > JAHEMU01. Next base: position 2,171 of record JAHEMU010000143.1, on the reverse strand, counting down.
TTACCGCGTATTCTGGATCAATTCCGTTTGAGAAAAAGAAAGAAAGGTTTGGAGCAAATTTATTGATATCCATTCCTCGACTCAAATAGTACTCTACAAAGGTAAAGCCATTGGCTAGGGTAAATGCTAATTGAGTGATAGGATTTGCTCCGGCTTCTGCAATATGATATCCAGAGATCGAAACAGAATAAAAATTCCGAACGTTTTTTTGAATAAAGTAATCTTGCACATCCCCCATCATTCTCAAAGCAAATTCTGTAGAGAATATACAGGTATTCTGTGCTTGGTCTTCTTTTAAAATATCGGCCTGTACAGTTCCTCGAACGCTGCTCAAAGTCGATTTTTTAATCTGCTCGTAAATGTCAGCAGGCAGAACTTCGTCGCCGGTAATTCCCAATAACATCAGGCCTAATCCATTGTTGCCCTCTGGGATTTCCCCATAATATTCGGGCTTGGATAAACCGAGTTTTTTAAATTTCGCCTCGATTTTTTTGTTTACTTCCGCAGTTAATCCGTTTTCATGAATGTATTTTTCACATTGCTGATCAATTGCTGCATTCATAAAATAAGCCAAAATCATTGGCGCCGGACCATTAATAGTCATAGAAACCGATGTTTTGGGATCGCATAAGTCAAAACCGGAGTATAATTTCTTAGCATCATCCAAACAACAAACCGAAACACCTGAATTACCTATTTTACCGTAAATGTCGGGTCGGTAGTCGGGGTTATGGCCATAAAGAGTAACGGAATCAAATGCGGTGGATAACCTTTTAGCATCCATTCCTGCACTTACATAGTGAAATCTTCGGTTGGTACGTTCAGGCCCTCCTTCTCCGGCAAACATTCGGGTTGGATCTTCCCCTTGTCGTTTGAAAGGATAAATCCCAGCGGTATAAGGGAATTCACCTGGGTAATTTTCTTTATAGCTCCACTCTATTTGATCACCCCAAGACCTAAATCCTGGAACTGCGATTTTGGGAATGGCAGTTCCCGATAAGGATTTGGTGTGAGTGTCGATGTGGATGTCTTTTCCACGTACTGAAAAGGTGTAAACCTCGTCTTTATACATTTTGCGTTTATCTTCCCAATTCCTTAAAATCTCTCTTGAATCAGCAGAAAGATGCTCCAGTGATTTGTTTTCTTCCGATTTTAATAAGGAAATGCTTTTCGTCTCTTCTATTTTCGAAGAAGCTTGGTTAAAAACATAGGCATCGTCTGCATGTTGAGCTTCTTTTTCAATCCATTGGCCATGAGTGCGAATGGTTTCTGAGATTTCAGATAAGTAGCGTGTTCTACTCGGCGGGATGATAAATATTTTTTCACTGAGTTCACCGGAAGCGGCAAATTCTGAATGGTAATTATCACCAAATTTATCTGCGATTTTTGATAAAAGATGTACGTATAATTGATTCGTTCCCGGATCGTTAAATTGGGAGGCAATGGTTCCGAAAACGGGTAAATCATGGTCAGCAACTTCAAATAAAAGATGATTGCGTTGATATTGTTTTTTCACATCACGCAGCGCATCCATCGAGCCTCTTTTATCAAATTTGTTGATTGCAATAACGTCTGCAAAGTCCAACATGTCAATTTTTTCTAACTGAGTCGCTGCACCGTATTCGGGAGTCATTACATATAAACTGAGATCGCAATGTTCGGTGATTTCAGTGTCACTTTGTCCAATACCCGAGGTTTCTAAAATAATCAAATCGAAATTGGCAACCTTCAAAATATCCAAGGCTACATCCACATGTTTGGAGAGGGCCAAATTAGCCTGTCGAGTGGCCAATGATCTCATATAAACACGATTATTGGAAATGGAATTCATTCGAATTCGGTCTCCTAGTAAAGCGCCGCCTGTTTTTCGTTTGGAAGGATCCACTGAAATAATGCTCAGCTTTTTTTCTGGAAAGTCCAATAAGTACCGCCTTACTAATTCATCAACTAAGCTAGATTTCCCTGCGCCACCAGTTCCGGTAATGCCTAAAACGGGGATTTGATGCTCCTTTGCTTGTTTTTGGATGGATTCAAGGTGGTTTTTCAGCAAGTCAGCATTATTTTCTGCTGCGGAAATTACTTTTGCGATACTTTGAAAATCTTGCTTGGAGATGTTAGCAATTTCTCCGTTTAGGGTTTGAACGGTAGGGAAATCAGATTGCATCATCAAA
>JAHEMU010000142.1 GCA_024643485.1 Cytophagales bacterium | reverse complement strand
GTTATATGGATTTCCTATAGCCAATACCCATTCACCAACTTTTACCTGTTCACTATCTGTAAAACCAATGGTAGGTAAACCTTTGGCATCAATTTTTAATAAAGCGATATCAGTGGTGGGGTCGGTACCCACTAGGGTTGCCTTAAAAGTTCGATTATCTACTAAGGTGACTTCAATGTCGTCTGCATCAGCAATGACGTGGTTATTGGTCACAATATATCCGGATTCATTGATAATTACACCAGAACCCGTTCCCATTCTAGGTTGATTTTGTTGTTCTCTAAAGAAAGGGCCAAAGTACTCGCGCAAATTTTCAGGCATGTTATTATTATTTCCTGAAGAGGTCGGATTTATTACTGTACTTTTAATATTTACGACTGCTTGTGTTACTTTTTCCGCAGTTCCTGTAAAGTCTAGGGGAACAATTTCACCGGTATCATCGATGGTATATAACGCTTGATTTGCCGGGACATTTTCTTGGTGCTCAATTTTAATGGTTTTGTTGTTATCAAAAAATAAGGTGAATGCAGCAATTGTTAAAACACTTCCCAAAACGGCTGCAAAAAACAGATTTCCGAAATTTTTCATTTTTCAACTTTGTTTAAAATGGAACAATATAATAATTCGCCATCGGTACTGATAGATCGTTTTATTCCACTAAAGCCTATTAATAAATGTATCAAAACTTCACTTTTCAATCCCGATTTTGAATGGTCGTAATTCTATAACGAAAATTAAAAAAATTAGTTTAAAAATTATTGTTGGATTAATTCTCCATTTTTATAAGTATACTCTATGGTCATATTTCCTTCTTGGTCATACCATCGAGCCAAACCATTTAGCGTGCCATTTTCGTAGGTAGATTCCTCCATAAGCACTCCATTGTTATAATATTTTTTCATGAGCCCTTCGAGTTTTCCATTGATATAATTTTTTTCTTCGATGGGTCTTGTGCGGTCGTAAACGACAGATTCGCCATTTTTCATATCGTTATGATAATAGGTACGTTCTATAAGGGTACCTGTGTTTTCCAATGTAACGGCAAGTCCTTCTCTAATACCCAAGTCATAATTTGTGATGGTAGCAATTACACCATTGGTATGATAGGTAGTCCAATTTCCGTGTTTTAATCCTTTGAAATAATTTCCTTGCTCAACTAATCCTCCTTGTCCATTTTTTAAAGAGACTTTAATCAAATCTGGGTTATCGGAATAAGTTTCCTGTATCGCTCCGGTTGACAAATCTGAGAGTACCGCCGGTGAAGAAGAGGAGGTAGGTTCACTTGAACATCCAAAAAGGCTAGCGCCAAATACGAATACAATTAAATAGTTTTTCATTGGTCATTTATTTTCAAGGAGAACAAATAAAATAAATTGATTGTTTTGATGCAATCTGTTTTTGATAAAAGGAGTGAAAAATAAAAAAGCACCCTGAATGAGGTGCTTTTTATTAAGTTTTGTAGTTAAATGGAGGGTTTAAAATTTTCCGAACTTCATGGTCATATAATAACTTCGACCATTAAACGCTGAAGTTGGAGTATTCATCAATTCCATTTCCTGAGTGTAGCGTTGTGATCCACCAAATGCGAGTCTGAAATTTTTTGAAACATTAATTTCCAAAGCAATTCCAGGTTCAAAATACCAATAAGTATCTTGATCAATTAATGACCCACTATTAGCGGAATTTTCCCAGTCTTCTAGGTATCCAAACCATCCGCCACCTCCAGCTATTGGAAAAGTTACATGGAATGCTTGGTTTGAAAATAATATGGGTTCAAGAAACATCCCTCCGTAGCCACCTAGGGTTACGACATCCGCATTTGGTGAGATGTTGCTAAATTTTGCTGTTGGGACTAATCCGTGCGCTTCAAATCCAATACCCATGGTACGGGAAACAATCCATCCCGTTCTAAATCCCATAGATACAATGGTTTCTTTATTAAATTGACCTGTTTTGAAGGTAAGTCCAAAGAAGCCGCCATTGTGCCCATTCTGGGAAAGAGTTCTTATATCAGAATCTTCTTTAGTGCGTTCTGTTGATGTTTTTTCGTTGTCACTGCTTTCGTTTTGATCGTTATTCTGAGCAAAAGCTGAAACAATGAAAAGGGCTAAAATAAGTGTCAGAAAATGTTTCATGTCAGTAATTATTCATTCAATTTACATCAAAGACAAACAGTGAGCACAAAGGTTTCCAACTTGTTTATTTTTTTTTGAAATTAAGTACAGTTGACTTAATAATGGCGCAACACGCTTCCATTTGCTCTTCATTCATCACCAAAGGAGGCGCAAAACGAATGATGTTACCATGCGTTGGCTTGGCAAGCAGTCCATTTTCTTTTAGTTGAACACAAATGTTCCAAGCGGTATCGCTTTCCTCAGAATCATTGATAACTACCGCGTTTAACAGGCCTTTTCCTCTAACTGAATGGATTAAGTTGCTTTCTTTTTTCAATTCCTCCATTCTTGTTCTGAACAGATTCCCTAAAGTGAACGCATTTTCAGCAAGTTTTTCGTCCTTAATGACATCCAAAGCAGTCATCGTTACAGCACATGCCAATGGGTTACCACCATAAGTAGAGCCGTGCTCACCTGGTTTAAGTACATTCATCACTTCATTATTAGCCATCACAGCAGAAACGGGATAAGCTCCACCTGAAAGTGCTTTTCCTAGAATTAACATATCGGGCTTAATACCTTCGTAGTCACTAGCAAGCAGTTTACCTGTTCTCGCTACCCCTGTTTGAATTTCATCAACCATAAACAGCACTTGGTATTTTTTACACAACTCTGAGGCTGCTGCTAAATATCCGTCTTGAGGCACATAAACACCCGCTTCCCCTTGAATAGGCTCCACCCAGAAACCACAAACGTTAGGATTTTCGAGCGCATTTTCTAATTCTTCCAAATCGTCATATTCAATGATTTCGAACCCAGGCATAAAGGGGCCGAAATGATTCGTTGCAACTGGATCGGTAGATGCCGATATGATGGTAGTTGTACGACCGTGAAAATTTCGTTTCACCGCGACAATCACCGCTTCATTTTCTGGGATGTTTTTCTTTAGATAACCCCATTTACGTGCGAGCTTAATAGCAGTTTCGTTTGCTTCAGCTCCTGTATTCATCATTAGCGTTTTGTCGTATCCGAAGTACTCACACAAATACTTTTCGCATACACCTAATTTGTCACTATGGAAAGCCCGGCTAGTTAAAGTTAATTTGCTCGCTTGCTCAATTAATGTAGCAATGATTCGAGGGTGGCAATGCCCTTGATTTACAGCGCTATAGGCAGAAAGGAAATCAAAGTATTGTTTTCCATCGACGTCGTACAGATATACCCCTTCTCCTCTTTCAAGAACGACAGGTAGGGGATGGTAATTATGTGCACCGTATTCGTTTTCAAGCTCAATCGCTTGAGCCGCGGTAATTTTTTCTTCAGCTATCATATTCATAAGGATTAAGACTCAAAGATACATACATCTTGTCAAGCAAAAAATTTGTTTTTGTTTTAAGTGATGTGTATTTTAATTGGTTGGCAAGCTACCTTCTAATATCTTTGTTTGAATAGTTGATTGTGTAATGGTTCGATTTTTAGTCGTTTTATTGGTTTTATGTTCCCCCCACCTAGTTTCTGCTCAGGAGTGGAGAGATTTATATGCCACAGCTTCAAATCATTACCAACAGGATAACATTGAGCAGGCCATCGAATCTGGTGAAGCTGCATTAGCTAATTATTTAGAAGTTTCAGGGGAAACAAACGCAAATTATCTAGCGATTTTGAGGTTGTTGATGACGGCCCATTATTCAGCAGAACATTTTAGTCGAGCGATTGAATTGGGGAAAAAAGAATGTGATCTTCGTGAGCTTTTGAATGCAACTGATGATGACGGATACGCTTCCTCTTCTTACAATTTGGGAAATGCTTATCTGATGAATAATCAGTTTGCTGAAAGCGAATTATATTTAAATAAGGCGGTTGGAAAGTTTAAAAAGTTGGAAAATTTCTCGCAAGACTTAGCGTTTGCCTATTGGAAATTAGGCAGTACTCAGTTTTATCAAGGGAAAATTAAAATGGCACAAACTAATTTCGAGTTGGGGTTTAAAACCTACAATTCGGAAGAAGGGATTGATGCAGAATACTTACAGGCGGCATTGGATTATTCGACTTTGTTGATGGACCAATCGTCTCCTGAAAAGGCCTTGACTTATTTAGAGTTTTTAGCCGAAGTGTACGAAGTAAACGAGATGACTTATCAAGCGGCCTTTCCAACGGTGATGAGGATGCTTACCAATGCGTATTTTGGAACAGCCAACAATACTAAGGGGCAGGGAACATTCGAGCAAGCCTTAGAGGCTTCCACCCTTTTCTGGGAAGGCAATTCGGATTTCAGAAATCAAGAGGTCAATCATTGGTCGCTGGAGTTGACACGTTTGGGGCAAAATGAGTTAGCGGAAAGAGTGTTGGAAAGTGCAATAAGTGGTGGAAATGATGCCATGAGTTTGAATAACAGAGCATCTCTCGCCTATAAGAGTGGAAGATATCAAGAAGCAGAAGAGTTCTATCTTAAATCGTTAGCTGAATTGACGAAATCAAACCAGCAACAGACGATACAAGCTGCAGAAATTAAGGAAAATTATGCGGTGTTATTATTGGCGACAGGGAATGTGACGAAAGGAATTGAAGAAATTAAAGCAGCCGTAACAATTTACAAAGATCAGATAGGAGAAAACAGTGAGAAAGTAGCAAAGGCGTCCATTTCACTTGCGGGAAGTTATTTACAACAGCAAGAATACGGTTTAGCCGAGCAACTACTTAAAACCTATGCCAATCTCGTTTCTGATCCTGTATATCGAGCCAAATCATTAGGACTTACAGGAGTGGTATATACCGCTACAGGAAAATACATACAGGCCGATGAAATGTTTTTACAAGCCATTGATAATGCGGGCAAAACAGATAAGCGATTGTTGTCGGAACTTTATAACAACTACGCCGCTTTGTTGCAATTAACTGCCAATTTCATCAGTGCAGGAAGTTATCTACAGCAAGCGTTAGAATTGCAGAAGGAAGTTTACGGTACCAATAGTTTGATTTACGCCTCTACTTGTGAAAACCTTGCCATGCTTCATTTGGAATTAGGCAACTACACAGAAACCAGTGATTTGCTCGATGAGTCAATTCAAATACGGAAAAAAATTGTTGGCGATAATCACCCTGCCGTAGCGCAGAGTATATTAAACCAAGGTAGATTACACCTTGCGAAAGGCGAATATAGCTTGGCGGAACCTTCGTTTTTAGAAGCAGTAAATATTCTCAAAAAACACATCAGTGAAGAAGCAGCAACTTACGCAGAAGCCACCAATAATTTGGCCTTATATTATCAAACAGTTGGTAATTATGATCAAGCAGAACCTCTTTTTAGAGAAGCTATGCGCATTTATTTGGATGTATTTTCTAAAAAAAGCACCCAATACGCTACGTCATTAGAAAATTTGGCAACCCTTTATCAACTGACAAATCAGTTCGACCGGGCGAAGCCTTTATTGGAAGAAGCATTAGCCTTAGACAAGGAAATACTTGGAGAAACACATCCTTTATATTCAACCTCATTACATAACACAGCCTCTTTATATAAGTCGCTAAAATTATATTCTGATGCGGAAAGGTTGTTCAAACAGGCACTTAACATTGACAAGCAAGTTTACGGAGAAAAGCACCCTGGATACGCAAAAACCTTATTTAATTTGGGAGCCCTGTATCAAGACATGGAAAAGTATGATCAGGCCGAGTCGTTATTCAGGGAAGTAGTAGCCATCAGAAAAGAAGTATTAGGAACTACCCACCCGGATTACGCGCAATCATTGATCGGCTTGGCGGGCGTGCAACGCGTGAAAAACCCAACTGCAGCATTACCGGTTTATCAAGAGGCTATTACTCTGTTTTTATCACAAATTAATGAATTTTTCCCAGCAATGAGCGAGCAGGAGAAAAGCTTGTTTTATGAAAAAATTAAACCTGCATTTGAATCTTTTAATGATTTTGCAGCAGAACAAGCGCTCGCTGGAAACAAGGAAGTAGTTGGTATGATTTATAACCTTCACTTATCAACGAAAGCCCTATTATTGAGTTCTTCTAGTAAAGTTCGCCATCGAATTTTAGCGAGTGGTGACCAGGGGTTGATAGACGATTTTAACCATTGGTTACAACTCAAAGAGCAATTGGTTAAATATTACTCTCAAACATTAGAAGAATTATCCTCTTCAGGGATTATTCTGAATGACTTAATAGTTAAGGCAAACGAACTTGAGAAGCAGCTTTCTTCCAAGTCGGAGTTATTCAGCCGAGAAATAGCATCGAAAAGCCTTCAATGGCAAGACGTTAAAGCGGCATTAGGCCCAAACAGTGCAGCTGTAGAAATAATTCGGTTAAAAAAGCAATTCAATAAAGATTCCATTTATTATATAGGTATTGTCGTGCAATCACAGTCGGTGGGGCCTTCAATGGTTGTTTTCCCCAAAGGGAAGCAATTAGAAGGAAGATATTTTAATTATTACCGAAATGCCATTCGTTTTACGGTTGGAGACGAAGAGAGTTTCAATCAGTTTTTCAAGCCATTACAACCCGAGATTGGGAATAATAAGAACGTCTATTTAAGTGTAGATGGTATTTTTAATAAATTAAGTTTTAATACCCTTTGGGATGTTTCAGCAAACGAATATGTGCTTGACAAGTACAATATTCGAATGATGAGTAATACCAGGGAACTAATAGACAAAAAGTTTAAAGGGAATACTGAAAACAGGGCAAGTGTTTTTGGGAATCCTGACTTTGGAACCGTAAAAACCAATACCTCCACCACGCGTTTTGCTGTATATGGGTTCGATTCTGAAGGAGTTCCGGCACTGCCAGGTACAGCAAAAGAGATTTCGTTTCTATCTGAGGAATTACAGAAAAACAGTTGGAAATTCAACACTTTT
>JAHEMU010000141.1 GCA_024643485.1 Cytophagales bacterium | reverse complement strand
TTTTTTCTACGTTATCATTACTGACAAATTGTAAAAACCCCTCCATTGACATTTTTAAAACAGCTTCAGTTGCTGCGCGCTCTTCGACAGGTACATTGTTAATAGACTCCTCCATTTTTACGTATAAATAACCATTGGTGATGGCCAAGTATTTCGTCATGAAACCATTATCCCATCCGTATTTATCGAGAATATCTTTCACTTCAGACGAAGCAAATATGGCGGCCAATGACTGTGAGTCACTATTCCCAAAGTCGTCTCCCAATTGATCTAATTCTTCTATGATTGGGCGAAAAGTTTTGATAAATTTTTCAATGTCACCCTCCGACAAACTCACCGCTTTACTGCTTTCTGCAACTTCTTCAAAATCAGCTAATCCGTCTGTGTTTTCGGATAATTCATCCGAAACAGGTTCTTCCCCTGCGGTTGATTTCTTTTCACACGAACTTATTCCTATCAAAAGGATTACAATAAACAAATAAGGTAACTTTTTCATATCGCATCATGATTTGTGTAACACTAAGATACAGAATAACGCGATAAAAAGAATCCTTCTACTACAAGTTATCGATTACTCTTCTTAGTTTACTTTGTACTTCACCTGCTATTGCTCCCAATTCATCATTTTCAACTGAAACCATTGAAGCGATAGGATCTACTGCCGATATTTGAAATTCACCCGTCTTGATTTCCTGAACCACCACATTACAAGGCAAGAACACCCCAATGTGAGGCTCAGCCGAAATGGCTTTATGCGCGAAATTTGGATTACAGGCACCTAAAATTCGGTAATTTCTAAAATCGATATCCAGCTTTTTCTTGAAAGTAGCAGCAACATCAATTTCTGTAAGAATTCCAAATCCTTCTGTTTTCAATCCTTCGGTAACTTGAGCAATTACTTCGTCTAACGAATTGCCCGATATGGTTTTTGTAAAATAGTAACTCATCTTTTTTATTACAAAGATAAGCGAAGGAAGGGAGGTGTTCTGTGATAAAGGTAACACAATTGAAAATGATAATCCTTTTGATTATTTCTTCTTAGAATTATCGATCATGTTTTTGATTTCATTCAACTTAAGCAAAGCTTCCACCGGACTTATGGTGTTGATATCGAGTTTTTCAAGCTTGTCTTTTATTTCAAGAAAATCATCATCTGCCTGAAACATGCTCATTTGATAGATGTTCTTTGGCAAATCATCGAAATTTTTCTTTTTACCTGTTGTTTTATGATCCTTTTCTAGGAAATGCATGATTTCACTTGCCCGAATAACAACTTGATTGGGCATTCCGGCCATTTGTGCAACATGAATACCGAAACTGTGTTCACTTCCTCCTTTTTTAAGTTTCCTTAAAAAAATGACTTTATCACCAATTTCTTTTACAGAAACATTGAAATTCTTGATTCGAGGAAAGTCGGCTTCGAGCTGATTTAATTCATGATAGTGTGTGGCGAAAAGTGTTTTTGGCCTAAATCCAAGATGGTTATGTAGGTATTCCACAATAGACCACGCAATACTCACCCCATCATAAGTACTTGTACCTCTTCCAATTTCATCCATCAAAATTAAACTCCGATTGCTGAGATTATTTAAAATACTGGCAGTCTCCGTCATTTCCACCATAAAGGTAGATTCCCCTCTGGATAAATTATCAGAAGCACCAACACGAGTAAAAATCTTGTCAATCACACCAATTTTAGCACTTTTAGCAGGGACAAACGATCCCATTTGGGCCATAAGTACGATCAAAGCAGTTTGACGAAGCAATGCCGACTTTCCGGCCATGTTCGGCCCGGTAATGATCATGATCTGTTGCTCTTCATCGTCTAACATGACGTCGTTCGGGACGTATTTCTCACCCGGCGGCATTAAACGCTCAATTACTGGATGTCGTCCGGCGACGATTTCCAATTGATGCCCTTCATCAACAACGGGTAATGCATAGTGATGCTGAAGCGCTTTAAATGCGAAGGATTGAAGACAATCCAGCCGCCCAACTAGTTTGGCATTTTCTTGAACTTGACCAACATACTGTGAGGCAAAAGCTACAATATCATTAAAAATCCGCTGTTCTATTTCCAACAGTTTACTTTCGGCAGTAAGAATTTTTTCTTCGTATTCTTTTAATTCTTCTGTGATATATCTTTCTGCATTTACCAGGGTTTGTTTTCTGATCCACTCGGCAGGTACTTTGTCTTTATGGGTATTGCTTACTTCTAAATAATATCCGAATACCTTGTTGTAGGCAATTTTTAGTGAAGAAATACCAGTTCGCTGTACCTCGCGCTGTTGAACTCCCAATAAATAGTCTTTTCCGGCAAAAGCAATGCTTCGCAATTCATCCAATGAAGCATCTACTCCATCAGCAATGATTCCACCTTGATGAATCAATAATGGAGCGTCTTCCTTAATTTCTTTTTCTATACGCTCAATAAGTGCTTCACAGGCATGAAACTGATCCGTAAGTTGTTTTAATTGCTCATTTCCTGAATCACGAAGGTATTTCCTGATTGGGATTAAATGTTGCAATGATTTTCTTAAACTGACCAGTTCTCTGGGATTTACACGGTTTACAGCTACTTTACTTATGAGCCGCTCTAAGTCACCAATGGGCTTCAAATGCTCCCTCAGATGATCCAATAAATCCCGATCTTTTATGATCGATTCTACGACTTTTTGACGGTTGTGTATTCGTGTAACATCTTTTAAGGGCAATACCATCCAACGTTTCAACATCCTCGAACCCATTGGGGTTAAGGTATCGTCTAAAACATCTATTAGTGGAATTCCTCCTGAATGCTGGGGATATAATAATTCTAAATTGCGGATAGTAAATCGGTCTAACCAAACATATTGTTCTTCTTCAATTCTACTGATGGAAGAAATATGATCCAACTCCCGGTGTTCCGTAACTTCTAGGTAATGAAGGATAGCTCCAGCAGCAATAATCGCCTCTTCTAATTCTTCAATTCCAAAACCCTTTAAACTAGTAGTGTTAAAATGACGTATCAGTTTTTCATAGGCAAATTCATGAGAATAAATCCAGGTTTCTAACTGAAACGACTGCTGGTCTTCACCCACTAATTGGAAAAACGCCTTTTTTGCTTCTTTACTGTAAATGATTTCCGCCGGGTGGAAACTCTGTATTAATTTACCAATGTAAGCTAAGCTTCCTTTTGCGGTCAGAAATTCCCCAGTGGATAAATCCAGAAAAGCCACTCCGAGGGATTCACCTGCAAAATGTATAGAAGCGAGGTAGTTATTAAATTTTTTATCTAATACGTTATCGTGTAAAGAAAGACCAGGAGTAACCAGCTCAGTAACCCCTCTTTTTACAATTCCTTTCACCGATTTTGGGTCTTCTAATTGGTCACAAATAGCCACCCGCTGCCCTGCACGCACTAATTTCGGCAAATAATTGTCAAGGGCATGATGAGGAAACCCCGCCAACTCAACCGATGATGCCGCTCCGTTAGCCCTTTTGGTTAATACGATGTCTAATATTTGACTGGCTTTAATCGCATCATCGCTAAAGGTTTCGTAAAAATCCCCCACACGAAACAACAATAAGGCACCAGGATATTTTGCCTTAATCGCATTATATTGTTTCATTAAAGGAGTTTCCGCTACTTTACTTTTCGCCATGGGATGATGTTAACCTTTTTATGGGGTATTTGAAGGAACGAAACTAATATATCCTTGACAATATTTAAAGAATATTTCCCATTCTCCTTAAATTACAGCATGAAAAAATTGAAACTGGAAGAATTGGGAAGGCTGACCCCGGAAGAGTATAAAGAAAAGACCAAAATCAGTCTCTCTATTGTGTTGGATAATATTCGAAGCATGCATAATGTAGGAGCGTCATTCAGAACATCTGATGCCTTCCTTATAGAAAAAATATATTTATGTGGAATCACTGCGACACCCCCTCATCGTGAAATTCATAAAACCGCTTTGGGCGCACAGGATACTGTTTCGTGGGAGCATCATGCAGATACTGCCGAACTTATAAAATCACTAAAGGCAGAAGGAAAGACGATTGTCGCGGTAGAACAGGCTGACAAAAGTACCATGATTGATGAATTTATTGTTGACCCCTCCCAGTCTTATGTTTTAGTTTTCGGTAATGAAGTGGAAGGGGTTTCGGAACAAGCGTTTAATTTGTCAGACTTCTGCGTAGAAATTCCACAATTTGGAACGAAACATTCGCTAAATGTTTCGGTATCTATGGGGATTGTGTTGTGGGAGTTTGTTAAGAAATATAATAAATAAGACATTCTGTGGTACTTTATGGCAACTAAATTGCAATTGTGATGTGGAAAAAAGTAATTAAATGGTTCTTAATTGTTCTGTTGGTCATTATCGTAGGAGCAGGTCTTTACTACAGGTTTTTCTTGTATGCACCGCCAGCAATATCCGAAGTCGATCGCGCAAAAACGACTCTGATTCCGCTTCCTGCAAAATTGAGCTACGGAAAGGAAAGCATTCATTTTACCGATGGAATATATATCGAAAGCAAAGAGAAATTGTCGGAATTGACCATTCAAGCCACTCAGCGATTTATCAATCAATTTCAATTGGAACTTAGAGACGATGAAACGGAAAAATCAGTGGTTCTATCCATTGAAATTGAACATGACTTGGAGGGGAATTACGTTTCTATTCAAGATGATGAAGCGTACGAATTATCTGTGGAAAAAGATGAAATTTCCATAGAAGCAAAAACACCTATTGGTGTAATTCGGGCGCTATCTACCCTCGGACAATTAATGCAAAAGGAGGGAAATGTTTGGCTGCTACCTGAAGTGGAAATTGAAGATTACCCAAAGTACCCTTGGCGAGGATTAATGGTGGATGTTTGTCGACATTGGATTCCAAAAGAAGTGATTTTGCGAATAATCGATGAAATGGCGATGGCAAAATTAAATGTGTTTCACTGGCATTTAACTGAAGATCAAGGGTTTAGAATAGAAAGTAAAGTATTTCCAAAATTGCACGAAATTGGCAGCAACGGGAAATATTATACTCAGGATGAAATAAAAGAAATAGTCAATTACGCAAACGATAGAGGAATTCGGGTGATTCCCGAATTTGATATGCCAGGACATACCATGAGTTGGCAAATTGCCTATCCGGAACTCAGTTCAGTATCGGATTCTCTATCCTTCGATCCGTCATCCAACGCTGTTTTTTCCGCTCCCCTGAATCCGGCAAACAAGGAGTTATATACGTTTATTGATCAGTTTATTTCCGAAATGTCAACGTTATTTCCAGATGAATATTTACATATTGGTGGCGACGAGGTAAATCCCGTTTATTGGAATGAAAGTCCGGAAATTCAGCAATTCATGAAGGAAAATGACCTGAAAGATGCTCATCAGCTACAAGGGTATTTCAATCAACAAATTCAGAAAATTGTCGCAAAAAATGGGAAAAAAATGTTGGGTTGGGATGAAATTCTCAATTCGAATTTAAGCAAGGATGTTGTTATTCAGTCGTGGAGAAGTCATAAATCACTTATTGAATATGTTCAAACTGGGGGAGTCGGAATCTTGTCTTCAGGATATTACTTAGACTATAAATTGCCTGCCTCTAAACATTACGAAGTGGATCCTCTTACTCTCAAAGGGGCTTTGAATATTTTGCCGGATACCGCTAATTGGAAAAGCTATGACCTGATATTTGAAGTTGGTGAAAATCCGATGGAAAGCCAATTGATTATTTTCGACAAAGACCCAGAGAATGTCTTCGGTTTTATTGCAATGCTCGATCAACGCACGCCATTTCAACAGGGAAAAATATCGGACAAGGAAATCAATTTTAGCTTTACCTCAGATTTTGGGGAAATAGATTTAAAAGCTTCTTTTTTAGGAGATTCCTTGAAAGGCAATATAGGCCTAGGATTCCTTAATTTTGGAATTCATGGTTCGCGAGTTGGGGGAAATGATTTAGCAGGAACCAAACTACCAGAAATCGAAACAATTCGAGAATTAACAGAGGAGGAAAAGGCAAATATTCTTGGGGGTGAGGCCTGTATGTGGTCTGAATTTGTCGATGAATATAATATAGAATCCAGAATTTGGCCACGTACTGCTGCTATTGCTGAAAAGCTGTGGTCTCCGTCTTCTTTGACCAAAGATACAGAAGATATGTATCGAAGGTTGTCGTCTTTTTCTTCTTACTTAGAAAAAGCAGGATCTACCCATAATAGCGCTTATACGAATAGATTAAATACATTTGTTCCGGATTCGATGGTTCAAAAATTGCGTCATTTAACTGATTTCTTGGAAGAAGTAAAATACGTGAATCGCTTGAGTGGTCTGATGGAAGGAAAAGCTATTTACCTTCCCGACCTAGTATTAAATCAAGTTGCGGATGTGGTTAGGGCAGAAAGTCCGGAAGCCAGATCATTTAATCATTTAATAAATAAATACGTGGAATCGGGAAAAGACCCACAATATTTTGCAGATATCGTGAGCCAACTGATGATTTGGCGTAATACATACCAAAATTTGGTTCCATTTTTCAATCGATCTGAAGCACTTCATAACATTGAACCCTTAGCAAAAATGCTATCCATCGTATCGGATGAATTAATCCTTTCACTAACTGAGAAGAAACCGGTATCACAGGAAACCATCAACCGCCTTAAATTATTGGAGGCTGGTGAATCAGGAGCAATGTTGGCAGTAACTCCAGGGTTAAATCAATTGATACAAGCGATGAATTAGAGCTATAGATGCTCAATTTTACGTTGATTTAAAATGGCATTTGCACGCCTGGTAGCATCAGTCGACTGAAGAATTTTGTTTCGCAACTTTACCGAGTAATCGGGATGTTCAAATATAAATTTATCGACAATTTGAACGGCCTCATCCGATTGATGCCCCGAGAATAAACTCGATAGCCAGCGTTGAGGGAAGAATATATCCCCCGTTTTTTGAATGTCTTCCAACATTTCCAATCCTGGTTGCAGGTATTTGATGGAA